>JAJYPP010000051.1 GCA_021795235.1 bacterium | reverse complement strand
TCCAGAATCCGAAAGAAACCTTGCGCTTATTATAGTACACGAGGGGCCGGATGTCAAGCCAAAATCAGTACTTCCTGAATACGAATCCGACCTACCCGGCCAGCACTATGTCAACAGGTCTGGATTCCTCGCCTGCCTCCGGGGACAGGGGATGAGCCGCCCTGGGCGGAACTGTATCCCGTGCCCCTCTGGCCTCGATACCAGCAACTTCGGGTGGAGATGAGGGGTGGATGGCTTCCAGCCCAAGGAGGGCGGGTTGGGGCAGACGTGATGTTCAGGGCTCTTGACCAGGACGTTGGACATCTTGCACCGGTGTGGGAACCTTGCAACTCTCTTTGCAACAACCCTGGTGGACCCGAACGCAAAGAATTCGAACCGCCTCGGCGCTGGCGCTCGAGATGCAGGTCAGCCAGATTGAGTCGCCGCCTGCCTACCAGCGTATTGCGCCGAGGGCCATTGTCCTCCACCAGCTGGGGCTCAGCGACACCGCGATCGGTCGGTGCCCTGGGGTGAGCGACAAGACCATCGCGAAGGCGATCAAGTGGCACTTGGAACAGCCTCAGCCGAGTTCCCGATGGGCCTGACGGCCCCAGGGCCACCTGTCACGGTCGTCCACTTCGACGCTGCGCATCTCCGACAAGCCCATCTCCTTGACAGCCGGACTTCCCGGCTGTCAACTCAGAGTCCTAGCTTGGCAGACGGGATTCTCGGCACCCACAGGGTGGTTCTCAGCGACTCGGGACGGGGTATTTTCGGGGCTCGTGGGTGGTGTAGAGAGCACAGCGCGGACACGTCGGCGTCCTGGAGCGCGGTACCGGCAGCCACAGGCAGTGGTCGGCCGACCTTCGTAGACTTGCCTCCGTGGCTCTCCGTGGCTCTCCGTGGCGACCGTGGCTGACCTGACTGGCTTCTGGCCCGACGGGGTGACATTCTTGGACGATGTCTTGCCAGCCGCCTGGCTGGGGCCCCGGCTGCTGCCGGGGTTGGCTTCCGGATTGGGCGCCCGGGTGGGCGCGGTGGTCCCGACCGGCTACCCGGCTTACGTCCGCATCCTCCACCCCCTCGGCGACGGCCCCGATAGACCCCGATGGAAGGACATCGTGGAGGCGGCTGGCCTGATCTACCACCCCCTGATCCAGTGGGACCGGCTACCCTTGCCCCTACCGGCGGGGATGGGCCACGAGAACGCTGCACCGTCCACCGGGGATATGGCCGTTTCGCTTCGCCACTCCCTGATTACGAATCTGGCCAGCGAGACCGGCACCCCCGACTCCGTCTACTACGGCATTTGGGAGGGCTATGGCTACCTTCACCGTGGCTCTTCGGCCAACTTCACCTATGTCGATGATCCCCGGCCTGGACATCCAAGACGCCAGGTCTCGCTGGAAGGCCTCTACCAGATTGTCGAGGGACGGCCGAAGTTCACCCTGCCCGGTCGTGCCTATCTGCTCGCCCACGGCGCGCTGGACGATCTCCCGCTATTCCCCGCCCACCTCACGCCCAGCTTCATCTGGCCCGAGGACCATGCCTTCTGCTGTGCCACGGAGGTTGACTTCGATTCGACCCTCGTGGGCCTGAGTGAGCAGGGGGCTCAACGTCTGCTCGCTGACGATTCGCTGGAGGCTCTGCCGATCGGTGTCAACGACACGCTCGACATATTCGGCGACACCATCAACCCTGGCCCATGACCGGCCCACCTGATCACTTCCTCCCACTGGCCAGGTCCGGATACCCCCAAAGCCCCGGACTTCACGGCCGCAGGGACCGCACCTGCGGCGCGCGTAACCCCGCTCCGCTTGGCCCCGTTGCCGGGATATGAGAGTTCTTGGCGGTCACCCACTTCCCAGGCGCGCCTTCCTGGTCGGCGTCGCTGCCGCTCTGGTGCTGTCAGCAACCGCCTGCGCCGCA
Organism: bacterium; assembly: GCA_021795235.1. Lineage (GTDB taxonomy): Bacteria > Chloroflexota > Dormibacteria > Aeolococcales > Bog-877 > AG-12. The sequence goes on along the minus strand of JAJYPP010000051.1, from coordinate 17,217 downwards.
CCGACCTCGCACGGATCCCCATCTGGACTCGTGCCACCGTCATCCCAGAGCCCGGGGACACCTTCGCCACCCATCGGTCACGTGCTCTTCACACCGTTGGAGAACCCCGGTGCGGCTTTGATCGACAACAACCTATATGTGTGGCAGCAGATGAGATCTCTGGGATCGCCGGTTCACAGCGAGCTGCTGCTGATGCGAATCGACCCTACCACTGGACAGATCCTGGCACAAGTCGCGCTCGGCAGTTTCGGTCTTGGTCCATCGTCCAACCAGTTGCTGGTCGCAAGTGGCTGGCTATGGGTCTCAGCCACCGAGGCTGGGAACGGTCCGACAGCAGCAGGTACCCTGTTGCGCTTGCAGCCCGACACTCTCCAAGTTGAGGGCCATACGCCGTTGGCAGGCGGTGCGGCTGGATACCAATCGGCCGTGGCGGCAGGCGGCTGGATATGGGTGGCCGACGGGAAGTCCCTGTACAAGGTCTCCCCTTCGACCGGGGCCGTGATCACCACGATCGGGCTCGGCAACGCCACCACATCCCAGGTTGCCACAGATCAGACCGGTGACGTGCTGATCGTCAGCGAGGCGCAGGACGGCTTTGGAGCCATCGAGAGCCGGAACCCTGCGACCGGGGCCTTGGTCCTCTCCACCAAGCCAGGACCTATCGGCGTCACTGCACCCAAGCTCAGCGAGGTTACAGGGGGAGGCGTCTGGTTGTCGGTGGCCACAGGCATGATGGGATACATCCAGCGCTTGGACGTCGCCACCCTCCGCCCCACTCCCCTCGCCCTCCCCTTCTCAAGCTCTGGAGGTGCCACAAACGGCATCTCCGCCCAGATCATGGGAGGAGTGCTTTATGTGCAACAGAACGCTGGGGGTGCCATTCGCAACTACTGTGGCAATCCCACCACCGGCCAGATGCTAGCGCCGCTCGGACTCGGCTCGCACGCCATGGTAGTTACCGCAAACAGCACCGATTTATTCTACGTTGTTCCAAACCTGGCGCACTTTGGCCAGGACACCCCACACGGCGAGCAACTGGTAAGCCTAGCCATCAATGCCCGCTGCCGTGCGTGACTGCGAGAGGATGGCCCCCGGGGAGATCCAGGGTGACCGTCAGACTGGACGCACACCGGTTCCAGGGTTAGCACTACGGTACCCAAGGGTGCCGAAATGAGGCTTGGGGTGCATCGGAGTTGAGCCATTGGGACCGTCAGCACGTTTGGTCAGTACTTCCCAGGGCCCTTCGGCAGGAGCGACCAGAGTATGCAGGCTACAGCCCCCTCAATTGCCCCAAAAACACCGCTTCGGAGCAACCTTGCAACTCTCTTTGCAACAACCCTGGTGGACCCGATCGCAAAGAATTCGAACCGTCTCGACAATGCGGCTGGAGGCTGAGGAGCGGCAGGTTGAGTCACCACCTGCCTACCGGCGTATCGTGCCAAGAGTCCTTGTTCTCCACCAGCTTGGGCTTCGCGACTCCGCGATCGGGAGACACCTTGGAGTGACCGACAAGACCGTCCGGAAGGCGATCGCGTGGCACTTGGAACAGCGTCAGCCGGGCTCCGGGTGAGCCAGAACGCCGCGAGCCCTCCGTCGCGGTCATCGATTTCGACGCCGCGCGTCTCCGACGCATTCATCTCCTCGGAAGCCGGGCTTCTCGAATGCCGACTCATCGTCGTAGGTGGGCAGACGAGCAATTCATCTGCCGGCGAAACGCGGACTCCTATGCGCTGCGAAGGTACTCGCGCATGGCCCAGGGGAGTACCCCGGAGACCGTGATCCACTCGACAGCCCAACCCTCGGCGGCCACGGACCGAGAAACGGGCGCCAGGCGAGGGCGGAGCGGCGCTCTTGTTCCCTGATGCCGTCAGGAAGTGATGACCAAGACGGCGCGCCCGGATGCCTCTACTAGAGCGCGGATGTCCGCGGGGTCGCTGGTGATGATTCTGTCTCCCGTGTTCGCGACAGCGACCACGGTCGCGTCCACCGCGTCGCCTCTGCCGGCACGCCCCAGGAGCACTCCGGCTTCCTGGCCCAAAGACCGGTCGACCGCCCTGACGTCGACCGAACGAAGGAGTCGGGAGAGAACGGCTTGGCGACCTGCTGAGTCTCTCCACACTTGGGCCACGACCGCTCCGTTGCTTCGCAGCTGGAGCCCGCTTCCTTGCGCCACACGCAGGCGGGCCGCCATGGCACGATCGCCCCGATCCAGGGCAACGAACGCACCTGCATCCAGGACAACTGCGCTCACGCGGCTGGCTCCGTTCTCGAAGCCGTGGGCAGACCAAGCTCGGCGGTCGCTCGCCGAAGCTCGTCGACGGTTAGCGACCCATGCTCCACTTCCCAGCTATCGAGGAACTCGGCCAACGCCTCCGCCCGCAGGCGGGCAGCAGCGGCATCGGCCAGCCACGCCGACAGCCCGCGGCCGCTGCGCTGAGCCGCCGCGCGCACTGCGTCACCGAGATCAGGATCGAACGAAACACTCAGCTTGTCTACCTTCACACGCGCATCATACCGTGGTGGGACGTACCATGGGATGACGCAAGTGGACCCGGTGCTGCTTCGTGTCCATCACCTCTGAAGCGTCCAGAAACTACGTGGCTCCGTTTGGCCAGCCACGACGCGCTCGGCCCGGCCCGACAGACCAGCGGCGGCGACATGGTGGAGCGCCTGCTCAAGATTCGATTCGACCACCGCTCGGCCGCCAGGGCGCCGACGGGCGCCGATCCACCAGCCGCCCTGGCCCCTTCGGCCGCCTGAACTCGACCGCCCGCCCGACGGGATGAGTTAAACGCGGCCTCAGACAGCCCGACCGCCCCGCCGCGCCCGCCTGGACGGCTCCGGGGCCCGCTCCCGGGCTCCTTCCCGCGCCCTCCGGCGCGCTCGAGCCGGCTGGGGTCGCCCTCAACTGCCCCAAAGACGCCGTTGCGGGGCAACCTTGCAACTCTCTTTGCAACAACCCTGGTGGAGGCGCCGGGAATCGAACCCGGGTCCGAAAGCGCGTCTCACGAGACCTCTACGTGTGTAGCCCGGAAACTGATCTCGCCCAGTGGCCGCCCCCGAACCGGCTGCCACTGGACCAGCCTCGGTGTATGTCCTCGGCGGCGCCGAGGCGCCACTGTCGAGCAAGCCCGCTGTATTAACGTCGGATCCGGCCGTCACAGGCACCCGTCCGGTCGACGCCGGGCCTAAGCCCGGGCTTTTGGCACTACCTCCTGATCAGATCAGGCGGCAATAGCCCATTGAGCCTGGTGGCTCGAAGTGTTGGCAGTTAATGCCCTTCCCGGTTTTACGAGCCCGGGGCTCGACACGCCATCTCGCAACCCACGCCCCCGTCGAAGCCACACGCCCCCACGGTCAGGCTGCCATCCTCGACTATACCGCAAATGGCAAAGTCCAAAGAGCGCCCGGGTCGCAACCACTGCTGAGCCGGATCACCCGCCTCTCCAAGCCCTGCTGAGGCCCCGCTGGATCTCCCGGCGGGCGTCCTTCTCCATCAGCGCAGCGCGCTTGTCGTACTCCCGCTTACCCCGGCAGACCCCCACCTTGACCTTGACCCGGTTGCCTGAGAGATGGAGGTCGAGCGGGATGAGGGTCAGCCCCGGCTGCTTCACAATCCCGGCCAGGTGGCCGATCTCGCGGCGGTGGAGCAGCAGCCGGCGGGCCCGGCTCGGTTCGTGGTTCTGGCGGTTGCCGAATTGGTAGGGCTGGATGTGGGCCCCCAGCAGCCATGCCTGGCCTCGCTCGATCCGGACGTAGGCCTCGGCTATCTGGGCGCCGCCCTGGCGAAGTGAACGCACCTCGGTGCCGTGCAGCTCCAGCCCCGCCTCGTACTCCTCGAGTACGTGGTACTCATGCCACGCCCGCCGGTTGCGAGCTATCAGCGCCTCTCCCTCTGCCTTGGCCATCAGGGGAGATCCTGACCGCTCTGGCGCTGGCCGCGCAGAAAGGCCGCCGGCGTCATGGCTCTGGACGATGGCGGCTGCACCAGGTGCAGCAGGTAAGCGCCCGCACCAGTAGCCACCTCCACGGATTCCCCCACCGTGCCGATAACGGTGCCGGGAGGTGCTGAGCCGTCGGCAGCCGCCGTCGCCTCTCCCGCGAGCAACTTCAGTTGCCGGCCGCCCAGCTCGGCCGCCGCGCCCGGCCACGGCTGCAGCGCCCGCACCAGCCTGTCGATCTTCTCAGCCGGCATGTCCCAGGAAGTCACGGAGTCACTTCGGCTCATCTTGGCGCAGTAGCTGGCAACAAGGTCATCCTGCGGCCTGGGACTGAGACTGCCCTCTTCGGCCTGGCGCAAGGTCTCCAGCAGGAGCTCGGCGGCAACCAGCGCCAGCTCGTCACTGAGCTTCGGAGAGGTTGCCCGAGGTGGGACCGGAATCGCAGCCTGCATCAGGATCGGCCCCGCATCCATTCTCAAGTCCATCTGATAGATGGTGACCCCGGTCGTCTCATCTCCGGCCAGGATGGCGCTGGGAATCGGCGACGCTCCCCGGTGACGGGGCAGGAGAGACGGATGGACCCCCCAGGCCCCACGGCCAAAGGCGGCCAGAACGCCATCCGGCAGCAGCTGTCCATAGGCGCACACGATCAACAACTCGGCGCGATCGAGCTCCAGTTCCAGAACCAGCGACGCGGTCAGCCGTGGGGGCTGAGCCACCGGTAGGCCGAGCTCAAGCGCCAGGTCTCGCACGGGGCGCGGGGCGGCGTGTCCTCGGGCACCCATACCGTCGGGAACAGTCAGGACCCGCACCACCTCGTGCTCCGACTCGGCCAAAGCGCGAAGCGACGGGACGGAGAAACCGGCCGACCCCGCAAAGGCGACGCGCATCCAGGACACCCTCCTGACTTCTGCTGAGGTAGCGATTATCGAGGGGTCAAGACAGCGGAGATCAGCCGGGATCTATGTCCACAGCCCATCCTCGCCCGGTTGGCAGGTGGTCGCGAATCCCCTCCAGCTTCGCCCCGCGAAGTGATACCTGCCAGCGATACAGGGTGCGGAGCTTGGGTATGAAGGCGGGGCTCGGACCCAGCACCTCCACGCCCACGCCGGCCGCGACCTGCCTCAACTTGACCGCCTCCGACTCGCAGTCTCGGCGTGCCAGCCCCTCATCGGTGGCGCTCCTGGTCAGCACCGCCAGCCGGGTGAACGGCGGAAAGCGCAGCTGCCGCCGCGCCTCCAGTTCCGTCGAGGCGAACCCCTCATAGTCGTGTTCGACCGCCCGCTGGACGGCGGGATGCTCAGGCGAGTAGGTCTGCAAGATGACCTGGGCCGGCTCGTCGCCCCGGCCCGCCCGACCGGCCACCTGGGTCAGCAGGGAGAAGGTTCGCTCAGAGGCCCGAAAGTCGGGAAAGTGAAGCGCGATGTCGGCGTTGACTATCCCCACCAAATGCACCCCGGGGAGGTCCCACCCCTTGGCCACCATCTGGGTACCGATCAGGAGATCGGCCCGGCGCTCCGCGAAGGCCTGGTAGATCTCAGCGTGAGCGTCCCGGTGGCCGACCGTGTCACGGTCCATTCTGAGGATCCGGGCGTGGGGCCAGAGGCTGCGGGCCTCCGCCTCCACCCGCTCGGTGCCGGCCCCCAGGGCCCGCAGGATCCGGCCGTCGCAGGTTGGGCAGCGGCTGGGTAGCCGGAGTTGATGCCCGCAATAGTGGCAGGTGCACAGCTGATCGGCCGCATGCAGGGTGAGCGACACCGAGCAGTTGGGGCAGCCCAGAGCCTCCCCACAGGTGCGGCAGAGGACCACACTGGAGATCCCGCGCCGGTTCAGAAACAGGATCACCTGGCCCCGCTGTGCCAGGGTGACCCCCACCGACTCGCTGAGAAGTCTGGAGAAGGGGGAACGGTTGCCCCAGGCCAGTTCCTCGCGCAGGTCGACCACGGTCACCGGCGGGAGCGGCCGGCCCCCGAAGCGACCGGGAAGGCGGAGCATCGAGATCCCGCTGCCCTGCCGAGCCTGGTGATAGGTCTCCAGCCGAGGAGTGGCGCTGCCCAGGACCACCGGAACAGAGAGGACTCGACCCAGACGCCTGGCCACCTCCACCGCCTGGTAGCGCGGCACTCGGTCGTACTGCTTGTACGACGAGGAGTCCTCCTCGTCCACCACCACGATCCCGATGTTGGGCATGGGAGCGAAGACCGCGCTGCGCGACCCCACCACCACGTCGACCAGCCCCGCTCGCACCCTGCGCCACTCCCGCCCGCGCTCCGCCGGGGTCAGGGCCGAGTGCAGGACCGCGACCCGGCCCGGGAAGTGAATTGAGAACCTGGCCACGGTCTGGGGGGTGAGGGAGATCTCAGGGATCAGCACGATGGCGCCTTTGCCCTGCCCCAGGGCGGCCTTGATCGCCGCCAGGTAGACCTCGGTCTTGCCCGATCCGGTGACCCCAAAGAGCAGGAACTCGGCCGCTTCCGACCACAGCACCGCCTTGCGAATCGGCTCCAGCACGCGCTCCTGCTCAGCGCTCAGGATGAGCAGCGGGCCGGCCCCCGCCCTGGTTGCCGAGTCGCCTTCGCCGGCGTCCTTGGGGCGGCGGTGACGCGCCCCTGGTCTGCCGGTCCGAAGCGCTGGCGGGATCATCGCCCGCAACACCTCGGGCAGCGGGCTGAGATAGTGGGCTGAGATCCACCGCGCGACTGATATCTGGTGAGGTAGCAGCAGCGGCTCCAGGTCCCGGATGCCCTCGATCGGCCGCAGATCATCCACCGCCGATTCCGCCAGGAGCTCCACCACGAAGGCGAAGATCTTCCGTCTGCCAAACGGAACCAGAACTCGCTGTCCGAGCAACAGCTGCGGTGCCAACTCCTCGGGTATCAGGTAGTCGTAGGTCTGACCTGGCGGCCCCGCCGGGAGGTCCGGGACCACCCTCGCCACCAGCGGCGGCCCAGCCGTCACTCCGGGTCGGTGGCCCCCGGGGCTACCCCGAGCAGCTCCTCGGCCAGGTCCAGAATCCGCGAGGCGACCTGGTCCTTGGACGCCCAAGGTATCTCGACCGACCGCCCGTCAGCTAGGAGCGCCACCGCCTCGGCCCGTTCTCCGCCCATCGCGGAATGGTCGCCTGCTACCGGGTTGGCGACGAGCATGTCGCACCCTTTGTCGATCAACTTCGCCAGTCCGCGACCGCGGACATCCTCGGTCTCGGCGGCGAAGCCAACCACCCGGCAGTCCGGAGAGCGCTGAGCCAGAATCTCTCCCAGGATGTCGGCGGTGGGGGCCAGCTCCAGGGTCAGGTACGGCGCGTCGCTGCGATGGAGCTTGACCGGCGAGGGCGATGCCACCCGGTAATCCGCCACCGCCGCCGCCATCAGGACCAGGTCAGCCCTGGGCAGCCTGGCCAGCACCGCGTCCAGCATCTCCTGCGCCGTCTCCACCCGGACCACCTCAATGCCGGCCCGGCTAGGGCTGAGAGCCGCGGTGGTCACCAGGCTGACCGTGGCGCCGCGCTGGGCCGCCCCCTCGGCCAGGGCCAGACCCATCCGGCCGCTACTGTGGTTACCCAGGAATCGGACCGGGTCGATGGGCTCCCGGGTCCCACCCGAGGTGACCAGCACCCTGCTACTGGACAGGCTCAGGCGTGCTTGCAGGAGGACTCCCGCAGCCGCCAGGATCTCCTGCGGCTCCGCCATCCGTCCCTCCCCCTGCTTGCCGGAGGCCAATCGTCCAACCGCTGGCCCCACGAAGTGCACACCTCTGCCCAGCAGCACCTGGCAGTTCGACCGGGTCGCCGGGTGCGCCCACATCTTGGTTTCCATCGCCGGGGCCACCAGGATCGGCTCCGCGGTGGCCAGAAGGGTGGAGCTGACCACGTCGTCGGCCAGGCCCGCCGCCATCTTGGCGAGAGTACCGGCGGTGGCCGGCACCACCAGATGGATGTCCGCCCAGTCGGCAAGATCGAGATGGGCCATGCCCGCACCCTGCCCACCATCCTGCGGATCCGGCAGGTGGCGACGCACCGGGTGCCCGCTGAGAGCCTGAAGGCTCAGCGGGGATACGAAGGCGGCGGCGGCCTCGGTGAGCGCGACCCGCACCTCGGCTCCCTCCCGCCGTAGCTCGGTCACCAGGCCCGGGACCTTGACGGCGGCGATGCCGCCGCAGACGTGGACTGCCACCCGGACGTCCTCGAAGGTGCCACGCTCTCCAGCCATCTTGGCCCCATTGTGGCAGGGCGACCGCCTGCGAAATGGGCTCAGCGCGGATCCCGGGCCACTATCTCGGCTATCTCCCGGGCCGCCCGATCGACCCGATCGTTCACCACCACGTGGTGGTACCAGCCCGCCTCGGCCAGCTCCCGCTTCGCATCTCTGGTGCGGATGGCCAGCTCCCGGGGGCTCTCGGTGTGGCGCGCGGTGAGGCGGGCAAGCAGCACCTCCTGGGAGGGCGGGGCGAGGAAGATGAATGTGGCATCGGATCCCTGCTGGCGCAGCTGGGCCGCGCCCTGGACATCGATCTTCAACAACACATCCCGCTCACTTCGGCGCAGCTCGTCCACCCGGGAGCACGCGGTCCCGTAGTGGTGCCCGTGGACTAGGGCGGTCTCCAGGAATTCACCCGCGCGCGTCATGGCCAAGAACTTCTCCTCTGAGACGAAGGAGTAGTCCCGCCCGTCCTGCTCCCCCGGGCGGGGAAGTCTGGTCGTGAACGCGACCGGCCGCCGCAGCTCAGGGGCGAACTCGAGCAGGCGGCGGATGACGGTGTCCTTGCCGACCCCGCTGGGACCGGACAGGACGATGAGACGGCCTCTACTACCGCCTCCCCCGGTCTCGCTCACCAGACCGCTCCTGGGATGTCGCTCCACGGCCATGTCCGGGCGGGGGCGCCACCCAGCTGCTGACGCAGCAGTTCGAGGTCGGCCGGCAGCGGGCTGCAGAAGACCATCTCCCGGCCGTCGACCGGGTGGCGCACGTGCAGCATGGCCGCGTGCAGGGCGGGCCTCGCGACGGTCGAGCCTCGAGCACCGTAGACAGCGTCCCCCAACACCGGGTGGCCAATGTAGGCGAGATGCACCCGGATCTGGTGGGTTCGCCCTGACAGCAGCCTCAGCCTCAGCGCGGTGTGCTGCGGCAAACGCTCCAGCACAAAGAACTCGGTGCCGGCGGCGCGACCGTCGCCACTCACCGCCATGCGGCGGCGTTGCTGCCGGTCGCGCCCGATCGGCGCGTCCACCCGGCCTCGCTCCTCCTCGAAGCCCCCGTCCACCAGCGCCCAGTACTCTCGGCCCATGGTCCGCGCCCGCAGTTGCTCCGAGAGGCTCTCATGCGCCTGATCGGTGCGGGCCAGCACCAACAGACCGCTGGTGCCCCGATCCAGCCGATGGACGATCCCAGGACGCTCGGAGCCGCCCTGAGAGGACCACTCTCCTCCGATCCCGGCCAAGGTGTCCACTAGGGTTGAGCCCGAGTGCCCCGGGGCAGGGTGCACCACCATTCCCGGGGGCTTGTCCACCACCACGATCGAATCATCGCCGTAGACCACCCGGGGGGGCGTTCCCGGGACAGTCGGCTCCGGCGCCGGGCGATCGCCGACCGTCACCTCCATGCCGGGAAGCAGCGGGGTGGACGGCCGGATCACGGTGGCATCGTCGACCGTGACCAGGCCGTCCAGGATCAGGCGCCGGGCAGTGGTGCGGCCCGACCCCAGCCGCTCGGCGAGAAAGGAGTCAAGCCTTCTTGAGGCCACCTCGACCTTGAGCTTCACGGCGGAGGACAAGGGAGGTCACCCATCGGAGCGCCCCTGGAGCAGAAAGCGCAGCACGATCAGCACCATTCCCACTGTGATCCCACTGTCGGCGACGTTGAAGACCGGCCAATGAGGCAGCTGGATGAAGTCGACCACATATCCCTGGGTGAACCGGTCAATGGCGTTGGAGATCGCCCCTCCGACCACCATCCCGACCGCCGCCTGGACCCACCAGGGCTCTCTGGCCAGCCGCCTCCAGTGCCAGACCGCAGCCAGCACCACCACGGCTGCCACCAGCAGGAAGAGCCAGTCTAGGTTGGGCAGGATGCTGAAGGCGGCGCCGGTGTTCTCAATGTAGTGGATGTGCACCGGCGCGCCCGGCCACAGCTCCTGCCCCAGCGAGAGCGAATGGCTGACCCAGAACTTGGTCAGGCGGTCGAGGACGAATACGGCCGCCGCGGCCGCCGCGACGGCGGCTGGCCACCCCGAAGCCGCCGGTGTCCCGTGCCCTGGTTGTTCCGCCACCCCGGGGACCTGGTCAGTCGCGCCGCCGCTCCTTACAGGGAATGCACTTGGTGGCATAGGGCAGTGCCTTCAGTCGCTCGATGTCAATATCGGTCCCGCAGCTCCGGCAGATCCCGTAGTCCCCGCGGTCCAGGCGGTCCAGCGCATCCTGGCACTGGCTCAACATCTGTTCCAAGTTCTCGCGGATCGCCACCAGCCGCTCGTGCTCTTCCATCTCTCCGGCGTGGTCGGTCGGGTGCTCGTGAAACGGCGCCTCGTCCCCGGACCCACTGGCCTGCTCCCCCTTCAACTGGGCGAGCTCGTGCTCCAGGCGGGTGCGCTCCCCTTCGACCTGCAGCCGAATCGCCGCGAGTTCGCGGTCGCGCGTTGCAGTCGATGTCTCGGTCATGCTCCTACACCTCGATGCTTGGCGATGGGCCCGGCCGAAGTCGGGCCGGCTGTGAGGCCGCCGTGAGGCAGCGGTGGAATTATGGGCCGTCCGCGGTGGCGCTGTCACTACCGTGCGGGCCGGAGGAGTCCGGGACCAGCAGCATGTGGGCCCGGTGGTCCTGGAAGGACACCTCGCGCCAGGCTCGACGCTCGGGCGCCGACTCCGGGACCGAGAGATCGATGCCGCTCAGGAAGCACTGGGTCCGGAGCTGGTCGCCGCCGCTACCGACCACCTCCACCAGCTCCGGCGCTTCGGTGCTGATCAGCAGGCGAGCCGGCTCTCCAGGGTTCAGCCCCGACTGCTTGCGCAGGCTTTGGACCTGACGCACCACCTGGCGCAGCAATCCCTCCCGCCTAAGCTGCGGGGTCAACTCGAAGTCGAGCTGCAACTGGGGCCGGCCAGCGTCGCCACCCGGGCGACAGCTGACCTGCTGGACGTTGATCTCTTGGGCTAGGACCTGGGCCAGTTCAGCGCCTAGCTGCACCCCGGTCACCACGGCTTCCCGCAGCGGCTGGCGGATGGGCACGCCTGCCGCCTCCCGCTGGCTCCTGGCATCCTCGGTGAGACGGCGGACCTCCGCCATCTCAGAAACCAGCTCCTGGTCTGCCCAGCCCGGCCCGGCCTGGGGGTACCTGGCCAGATGCACCGAGATCGGGGAGCCCGGCAGCGGGGCGGTCAGCTCCGAGTGGATCGCGTCGGCGATGAAGGGGGCGAAGGGCGCCATCAGCAAGGCCGTGTCGCGGAGCACCCTCCACAGGGTGGCGAATGCGGAAGCCGCCACCTCCGGCTCTCCTCGAAAGCGGGGCCGGGAGCAGCGCAGGTACCAGGTGCTGGTGTCGTCAGCCAGGTGCTGGATGGCCCGGCAGGCGCTGTAGGCATCGTACCGGTCGAGATGGTGGGCGACCTCGGCCACCGTGGCGTCCAGCCTGGCCAGGATCCACCGGTCCAGCACGTGATCGCCGCTCGGCTCCCGGCCATCCGGCCGCCACTCCGCCAGGTTGGCGTAGGTGACCAGGAAGCTCTGGGTGTTCCAGAGGACGTTCAGGAACTTGACCGCGGTCTCCATGACACGCTGGACGGAGATGCGGTACTCCTGACCCACCGTGACGGTCGTGTAGAACCACCAGCGCACTGCGTCAGCGCCGGTCTTGGAGATGAGCGCCCAGGGGTCGATCACATTGCCCCGCGTCTTTGACATCTTTCGCCCCTGCTCGTCGACCACCAGGCTGGGAACCACCACGTTGCGGTAGGCGGGCTGATCAAAGAGCATGGTCGACTCCGCCAACAAGGTGTAGAACCATCCCCTGGTCTGATCCAGTGCCTCGCAGATGTAGTCGGCGGGATGCTCCTGCTGGAACCGCTCCTGGTTTTCGAAGGGGTAGTGCCACTGCGCGTAGGGCATGGCGCCGCTGTCGTACCAGCAGTCGATCACCTCCGGTACCCGCCGCATCGACTCGCCGCAGGAGCAGGGAATCGTCACCTCGTCGATGAACGGCTTGTGGGGGTCGAAGTCCGCCGGCAGTCCCAACTCCTGGAAGCTGCCCACGCAGCGCTCCCGCTGGCAGCCCGGGCACACCCAGATCGGCAGCGGGGTACCCCAGTAGCGGGCTCGGGACAGGTTCCAGTCCTGGAGCGACTCCAGCCAGTTCCCCATCCGCCCGTCCCGGATGTGGGAGGGCACCCACCGCACGCTCTGGTTGTGGCGCAGCAGCGCCTCCTTGACCGCAGTGGTGCGGATGAACCAGGAGTCCAAGGCGTAGTAGATGAGCGGCGTCTCACAGCGCCAGCAGAACGGGTAGGTGTGGAGGATGCGCTCCTGCTGGTACAGCAGCCCCCGCTCCCTGAGGTCGTCCTGGATAGCCGCATCGGCCTCCTTGAAGAAGCGGCCGGAGAACTTCTCCACGAAGGGCAGAAACCGCCCGTCCTGCCCGACGGTGTGCATGACCTCCAACCCCGCCTGCTGGCAGAGTCGCAGGTCGTCCTCGCCGTAGACCGCGGAGGTGTGCACGATCCCGGTGCCCTCTTCGGCGGCAACGAAGTCCGCTTCCAGGACCTGCCAGGCCCCGTCCTGGGCGGGCAGATAGGGGTAGAGCCGCTCGTAGGCCAGCCCGACCAGCTCCGAGCCCTGCAGCTCCTCCTCCACCTCGAAGTCGCCCTCGAGCATGGAGAGCCTCGCCCTGGCCAGGATCAGGCGCTCATCCCCCTGACGCACCCGGACGTAAGTGATGTCGCGGCCGACTGCCAGAGCCAGGTTGCCCGGCAGGGTCCAGGGAGTCGTGGTCCAGGCCAGCAGGCTGGTGCGGGGATCGGCTCGCAGGCGGAACCTCACGGTCACCGCGGGATCTGGAGTGTCATCGCGGTAGGCGCCCGGCTGCCCCAGCTCGTGGCTGCTGAGGGAGGTCTGGCAGCGTGGGCAGTAGGGAGCAACCCGGTAGCCCCGATACAGCCAGCCGCGGTCGAAGATCTGCTTCAGGCTCCACCAGACGGACTCTATGTAGCTGGCGTCGTAGGTGCGATACGCCCGGTCCATGTCGAGCCAGAAACCGATCCGGGAGGTCAGCCGCTCCCACTCGTCGATGTACTCCATGACGCTGGCCCGGCAGAGGCGGTTGAACTCCCCGACCCCGAACTCCTCGATGTCTCCCTTCGACCGGAACTTCAGGCTGCGCTCCACCTCGAGCTCGACCGGCAGCCCGTGGGTGTCCCAGCCGCCCCGCCGTTCCACCCGGCGCCCCAACATCTGCTGGTAGCGCATGAAGCAGTCCTTGAAGGACCGAGCCAGAACATGGTGGACCCCCGGAATGCCGTTGGCAGTCGGCGGACCCTCGTAGAAGACGAAGGGAGCCCCGTCGCGATTCTGCTCCAGGCCGGCCTGGAAGATCTGCTGGCGCTCCCAACTCTCGAGGACGCGCTCCTCCAGCTCAGGAAGACTCAGGTGCGGCGGCAGAGGGTCGAAAACTGGCATTGGGGCGTGCTGCCATCTCCTGTGAGCAATCGTTCTGGGAAGCGGGCGCGGTGTCCGCCTCCAAGTCAAGTATGCAGGACTGGGCGGGGTCCCGAGAGCTCAGCGGCGATCCTCGATAACCAGGGGGACCCGATACGATGTCCGCGGGCCCAAGAGCTGCTGGGGCGCTGGACGAAAGGGAGCCGTTGAAGTTGCCGCAAGAGAGTGGGTCGGTGCCGTCGTTCGGAGCGGATGTGGAGCTGTACTTTGAGGACTTCCACCAGGGCCAGCGTTTCGAGCTGGGCTCGGTGACAGTCCAGGAGGCGGAGATGCTGGAGTTTGCCAGACGCTATGATCCCCAGCCCTTCCATGTGGACCCCGAGCAGGCCCGCCATACCATCTTCCATGGCCTGATCGCCAGCGGTTGGCAGACCGCGGGGATCTGGATGCGCCTCTACTGTGACGGCCTGTTGCTGCGGGCGGCGAGCCTGGGCTCACCCGGGGTGGAGGAGCTGCGGTGGCTGGCCCCGGTCCGGCCCGGAGATGTCCTCACCGGGTCGGTTGAGGTGGTCTCGGTCAGCCCCTCGCGGCGCAACCCGACCAGGGGCACGGTCATCATCCAGGGCGAGTTGTTGGGTGAGGACCGCGAACCTCGAATGCGACTTCGGGCCTGGGGCCACTTCGCCCGTCGGATCCCAGCCCCACCCGACTGAGCCCGGTGTTCACCGACCTCGTGGTCCCCGGTCGTTGGCCCGTGGGAATCGAGGACGGGCTCGCACGTAGCTTGACCGAGCTGCTCCCCGGAGAATGGGCAAAGCTGGCGGCCGGTTGTGGCCTCTACGCAAGCGAGCCCTATCTCCTGGCGGTGGAGAGAGCCTGCCGTACCGCCAGCTACTACATTCTCCTTCGCGACGGTGAGGGCCGGCTGGGGGCTGGGCTCCCCTGCTATCTGTGGAGTGGTGAGCCCGACCCGGGGCTGGACCACTACGAGCCATTCCAGATGGGGGGCAGGTGGGCGCTCAGCAGGCGAGCCCGCGAGCACCTGTGGCGGCCGACCCTGCTGGTCGGATCAAGATCCGGCTACCGCAGTTCCTTCGTGATCGCCCCTTGGTTGGAGGAGCAGCGTCAGGCAGTGGCCTGGGCCCTGGCCCAAAAGGTGGCCGAGCTGGCGGAGCGCCTCGGGGCGGCCAGCGTCGGCTGGATGTGGCTCGAGCCGCAGACGGCGTCCGATCTGGCGGTCAACCTGAACAACCCCGAGGACCTGGTGCTGGCCGGTCCCAACTGCTCTATTCCAATCCCCCAGAGCTCGTTCGCCTCCTACCTCCAGCAACTGAGCTCGTCTCGGCGGAAGTCTGCCCGTCGGGAGATGGAACGGTTCTCGGCCAGCGGCCTCACCGTGGAGCGGTGCCCTCTATCCCACTGTCTGGAGGAGCTGGCGCCCCTGGCCGTCAACCTCCAGCGCCGCTACGGCCACCGCACCTCCCCCGGCGACCTCCTGCGGGAGCTCTCGGCCCAGGCGGAACGGCTCGACGACCAAAGTCTGGTTCTGGTCTGCCGGCGCGATGGCACAGCTCTGGCCTTCACGCTCCTGTACCGATGGGAGGACACACTCTACGGCCGGATGGCCGGCTTCGAGTACGACCGGTTGCGGGGATCATGCGCGTACTTCAACCTGGCCTTCTACGAGCCCATTCGGGCAGCGGTCGAGATGGGGGTCGACCGCTATCACCTGGGCATGGCGGCGTGGCAGACCAAGGTGCTGCGGGGGGCTGAGCTGGAGCCGGCGTGGATCGCGGTGTGGGCGCCAGGTCGGGTCCGAGGCGCCTGGCGCAGGATGGCCAGGTCGCGGTGGGGCCACGACGAGGACGCCGGCTTCTGGTCCGAGCAATTCCCCGGTATGGTGAAACCGGGCGAGGACTGGCGCTGGACCGTAGCGGGATTGCGCGACCATGCCAGCGCTGGGCTGCCCGTGTAGGGACCTCTGCCCGTCCCCAGAACCTGGGGCCGGCCGGGGGAGCGGGGGCGCTGGCTGACCTGATAGCTTCGGCTGATGCGGGTGCGATCGCTCGGCTTCAGGACCGACCTCATGGTGCGGCGGCTGGCCGGCTCAGAGGTCTCCGACTGCGGCGACCACCTGGTGATCAGGACGCCGCTCATGCCCACCTTCTACTGGGGCAACTTCCTGCTGCTGGCGGGGAGCTGCGTGGTTGCCGACGCCGAGCGTTGGATCCAGGAGTTCAGCCATCAGTTCCCGGCGGCGGCCCATGTTGCCATCGGTTGGGATCGCACCACCGACCGGGCTCGGGGGAGCCTCGAGCCGCTGCAACAGATGGGGCTGCAGCTCCAACCGGACCTGGTCATGACCGCCGTGGACGTGGTCGCCCGGCAACCCCTGGGCCTGCCGGTCGAGTGCCGGCCGCTGACCACCGCCTCGGATTGGCTGGGGCTCGAGGCCCTGGAGACCGAGGTCTTGGGAGTCGGGCCTGGGGTCTCGGATGCGCATCGTGACTTCCTCAGAGCCAGGGTGGCCGAGTCCCGCCGCCTGGCTGAGACCGGGCGGGCCGCCTACTTCGGCGCCTTCCTGGAGGGTAGCCTGGTGTCCACCGCGGGCATGGTGGTCCGGCACCGGGTCGGCCGCTTTCAGAACGTGGAGACGGCGCCCGAGCATCGCCGGCTGGGGTTGGCCTCCGCCCTGCTGGAGCTGGCAGGTCGGTTTGCCAGGGAACAGCTCGGCGCCGCCCGGCTGGTGATCGTGGCCGACCCCGCAGGCCCGGCGGCGGCGCTCTATCGCTCTCTCGGCTTCATCGAGGCTGAGTGCCAGCTGGGACTGCAGCGAGAGGCCGCCTGAGAGTTCGAGCGACCCCGCGGCAGCTTGCGGGAGCTATCTCCTTGCGCCTGGTTGCCGCCTTCCCTCGCGCCCACCTGCATTCGAAACCGGTGGGCCAGCGCCGACCCGGTTAGAAAACATATCTGATCTCGGGTCCACCCCGGCTCAGATGCACGGCCCGTAATTTGTGGTGGTGAGAGGATCCTGAGGGCTGCCCAGCTGGCGGTGCTGTGGTCGAGCCCATCCATCAGCTCGGGTCGGCTGTCCCGGGAGTCGGCGCGTCCTCGTAATATGTGGTAGGCGATCGGGAGTTCGCGCTGAGCGGGCTGAGAGGACGGCTAAGGGCCGTCGACCGAATGAACCTGACCGGGTAATGCCGGCGTAGGGAGCGTTTCACATGAGTGCTGGGAATCTCGATCCTTCCTCCTCGATCGACAAGCGTGCCTCGTCGCCGGTGTCGAGTGGCCCCATCACCGGGAGCCGAAAGACTTACCTCACCGGGTCCCGACCGGACCTGCAGGTACCGATGCGGGAGGTGGCGCTGTCGACGGGTGACGCTGTGGTTCTTTATGACACCAGCGGCCCTTACACCTGACTTTCCGCAGGTGGGGCAGGTGAAATCGTGACACATCAGGACTGAGGTCGGCGGTAGAGGGCGGGCGACATACCGAGGAGTCGGAGGAGTCGTCGCTGGATGGGGGTGAGCTCAGGCTCGAAGCTTTGGACGAGGTGGCCGCGGGCATCGACCAAGTCATGGCGCTGGACGGTGGCGAAGATGTCCAGGATGCGCTCGGCAGTAGGGGCCGGGCAA
>JAJYPP010000150.1 GCA_021795235.1 bacterium | reverse complement strand
GCGCCGGGCGAAGGAGCGACCAACCACGCCACGCCCAACTACAGACGGGCTGGTCCGCCATCCGGGCAACCGGGGACGCGGCAAACGGAGACGCGCAGGCGCCATTCATGCAAGTGGATGAACACCTGCGTTGTTCGAGACTGTTCAGGAACGGTGGGCGGATCACCTTGGCGATGGCCTGGTCTGAGCCCTCGGCGGCTACCCCACAACCCCGGTCAGCCCGCGATTGTCGGAACGACCCGGAGCCGGGAGGCAATCTCCTCGACGCTCACATCGCCCCGGGCGACATCCATGACGAGGGCAAAGGCCGTGTCATCGTCCAAGTCCGGGGCATGCCCGTTCAGGTCTAGAAAGACCACCGCCGCCAGCCACGCAAGGCGCTTGTTGCCGTCCACAAGAGCGTGGTTCCGAGCGACCGAGTGGAGAAGCGCGGCCGCCTTGAGCCGGAGGTTCGGGTAGGCGTCTTCCCCGAAGGCGCTCGACCGTGGCCGACCAGCCGCCGAATCGAGGAGACCGACATCTCGGACCGGTCCAACGCCGAGAGAGCGGACCAGGCACATCAGGTCCTCGAGATCGAGGTACTCAACCTCGCTCACGCCCGACCGAGGCGGTCCAGGACATCGCCCCAGCGGTGAAGCATGCTCTCAGAGGCTGTCTCGATCCGGGCTCGGTGGCCTCGGCGCTGATAGCGGTCCAGTACAGCGCGGCGGATGATCTCCTGCCGGGAGGCACCCTCCGCCTGGGTCAGTGCGGTAAGGGCCTCCTCCATCTCCGGATCAGTGCGGACGGTCATCGCCATGCTGCGATGATACCACTTTGGTACCAGCCCTGAGCCAAGCGCACCGGACCCAGCGACGCTCGGTTCGCCGGGTTGGCCATTCATGCGCTTCAGGGGGCATCACAAGCCTGGGAGACCTCTCTTCCGACCGCTGCCGGTACCAACTTCGAGTATCTCAACGAGGCGATCTTGGTCCCATCATCCAGCGCCTCGACAGGTAGAGCCCGCCCTCTGAGATCGCAATTGGCGTGCCGCCAGCAGGATTCGAACCTGCGACCCTGGGCTTAAAAGGCCCCTGCGCTACCACTGCGCCATGGCGGCTCTAAGGCAGCCTACCTCAAGTCCGGCGCCCACCAGCCAGGCGGGCAGCGGCAGCGTCCCTCCAGCAACGCTGCGCCCGGGCGCCTTCCCAGGCCGAGTGGGCTGCTCCAGCGGTCGTCCTCTGTCCGCCCGGAGCGAGAGACCGTCGAGGGGCAGATGCGCACGGAGCACTAGAATTGAGTGGAATTGCGTCCCCGTACGGAGCGGGAGCGCAGCACTTGGGGCGAGAAGGACATGGGTCAGAACGGGCACGTGGCGACAGGCACCACCAAGGTCAAGCGTGGCCTGGCGGAGATGCTCAAGGGCGGCGTCATCATGGACGTGGTGACCCCCGAGCAGGCGGAGATTGCCCAGGAGGCGGGGGCGGTGGCGGTGATGGCCCTGGAGCGAGTGCCTGCCGACATCCGCGCCCAGGGCGGCGTGGCCCGGATGAGCGACCCCAAGCTGGTCAAGGCGATCATGGGGGCCGTCTCCATCCCGGTGATGGCCAAGTGCCGCATCGGCCACTTCGTCGAGGCCCAGATCCTGGAGGCTCTGGGAGTCGACTACATCGACGAGTCCGAGGTGCTGACACCCGCCGACGAGGAGAACCACGTCGACAAGTGGGAGTTCAAGGTTCCCTTCGTCTGCGGAGCCCGCAACCTGGGCGAGGCGCTGCGGCGCATCGCCGAGGGCGCTGCCATGATCCGCACCAAGGGCGAGGCCGGCACCGGCGACGTGGTGGAGGCGGTCCGCCACATGCGGGCGGTGAGCCAGGGGATTCGGCGGCTGCAGTCGCTGCGCCCCGACGAGCTGGCGACGGCCGCCAAGGAGTTGGGCGCCTCTCTGGAACTGGTCCGCGAGGTCTCGGATCAGGGCAAACTGCCAGTTGTCAACTTCTCGGCGGGCGGGATCGCCACCCCCGCCGATGCCGCGCTGATGATGCAGCTCGGCTGCGAGGGCAACTTCGTCGGTAGTGGGATCTTCAAGAGCGGCGATCCTCTGCGCCGGGCCAAGGCCATCGTGCAGGCGACCACCTACTTCGACAAGCCGGAGATCCTGGCCGAGGTCAGCTCGGACCTGGGCGAGCCGATGGTTGGCATCAGCACCTCCAGCCTGCGACCTGAGGAGTTGCTGGCCGTGCGCGGCATCTGAAGTCGGGCACAGGTACCCCAACGCCTTTGGCGAGGGCCGTGGTCGGGGTGATGGCACTCCAGGGTGACTTCCGCGAGCACCAGGCGATCCTTGAGGCCTGCGGGGCCCAGGTGGTCAGAGTGCGCCTGCCCGAGGATCTGGCCGGCCTCCAGGGTCTGATCGTCCCCGGTGGAGAGAGCACCACCATGAGCAGGCTGCTGACCAGCTCGGGCCTGCTGGGCCCGTTGCTCGAGGCCATCGATGGAGGAATGGCCTGCTTCACCACCTGCGCGGGCACGATTCTGGCCGCCCATGAGATTCGGGATGGAATCCCCGATCAGGTGAGCCTGGACGTGCTGGACATCGCGGTCCGGCGCAATGCCTTCGGTCGCCAACTGCAGTCGGCCGAAGTGGACCTGGACATCCCCACGGTGGGACCAGAGCCGGTGCCGGTGGCCTTCATCAGAGCCCCTTCGATCGAGGAGGTGGGGAGCGGCGTCGAGGTCCTGGCCAGCTACCAGGACCAAGTCGCCGCGGTCCGTCAGGGGCGTCACATCGGGCTCACCTTCCACCCTGAGCTGACCGGCGATACCAGATTGCACAAACTGTTCCTCGCCGGGCTGTAGGACCCATCCCCACCCTCGCGTCAACCGGCGTCAGGGATCCCGCTGGGCGAACCGAGCGCCTTGACAGAGCTGGATCCGAGTCGAGCGCTGGAGGTGAGAGCCGGGGCCGGCGGCGGCCCGATGCCGCGGCTGGCCGGGACAGGCGGGCCCGGTCAGCTCCGTCCCAAGGGGGCGCCCTCGTGCTGGAGGAGCCAGCGCTTGCGATCGAGCCCCCAACCGTAGCCGACCAGGGTCCCGTCGGAACCGACCACCCGGTGGCACGGGACCACCAGGGAGACCGGGTTGCGACCGACGGCGGCGCCGACGGCCCGAGCCGACCCGGGGCGACCGACCTCATGGGCCACCTGCGCGTAGGTGCGGGTGGTGCCCGGGCCGATGCCGAGCAGGGCTTGCCAGACGAGCAATTGGAAAGGGGTCCCGCGCAGGTCCAGTGCCACCTCGAAGGTCAACCTGGTGCCGGCGAAGTACTCCCCCAGCTGTTGGGCGACCGGCTGAAGCGGCAAGTCGTCGCGCACCCAGCCGGCGCCGACCGTTGGAGCGTGGTCATGGTCCGCGAAGTGGAGGCCGCTGAGGCCGGCCGGCCCTCCGGTTAGGAGGATGGCGCCCAGAGGGCTGTCGACCAGGGAGTAGCGCAGCAACGCCTCGGTGGGTGTCGACGGGCTGGGCGCCTGAGCTTCGATCCGGGCCATGCCTCGATCCTGCCATTTCGCATCATCCCTGTCTAGACGGATAAGGACACTCCCTCAGGGTCCGCAGCAGTGACCGCTTTTGCTAAGCGAGCACGAGTGATGCGTAATACCTGGTGCCGTGGCATTGTTGCGACTCAAGGCGGCGGCGGAGGTGCTGGGGTGCACCCGGTGACGTTGAGGCGTTGGGCTGACGAGGGCCGAGTGCCGGTGGTGCGCCCGGGCCGGGAGCGGAGGTTCCGTAGCGAGGACTTGGACCGGTTCTTGGGCCGGGCGCCAAAGGACATGCCCCGCCGCGAGGCGCTGTATGTGCGGGTGTCGGGCACGACCGGTCAGGAGTCGTCCCTGACCGCTCAAGAGGAGGAGCTGCGCGCCAGCTCAACCGGTGAGGCGGTGGGGGTGTTCCGGGACAGAGCTTCGGGTTTGCGAGAGCACCGCCCCGAGCTGGATCGGGTGCTGGCCCTGGCCCATGCCGGCGGGATCAGCGTGGTCCGGGTCACCCACGAGGATCGCCTCGCCCGGTTCGGCTCAGCCTGGCTGCGCCAGTTGTTGGAGAAAGACGGGGTCTTGCTGGAGGTGGCCCACCCCAGGGGGTCGGCAGGAGGGCCGGAGGAGCTGCTGGAAGACTTCACGGCCCTGGTTGCCACCTTCACCGGACATATGTATGGGATCCGCTCAAGAGAGGCTGAGAGGCGGCTCCTCGTCCAAGCTCAGCAGAGGGTTTCAGGAGATGACCGATCAACCGGGTAGCGCCGCCTCTGTGGCGCTCACGGCCACCGCATCATGCACCGCCTTCTGCGGCCGAGATGAGCTGAGCTCGGATGCCCTTAAGCGGGCCGCCCTGGCAGAACGGGTGGAGTGGCTGGCTGAGATGGCGGCTGAGGTCACTCGCAAGCTCATCTCGGAGCACTTCAAAGATGCCGACATAAGGC
>JAJYPP010000010.1 GCA_021795235.1 bacterium | reverse complement strand
GGATCACTTGGCCGAGGATGCGACGGATTGCGGCTCAATCGCTACCACTACCGAAGACCATGCACCCCCTTCCCAACGTTCGGTTTGACGTTCGTACCCGAGGCAGGAGCCCAGTGCGGTAATTCCGCTCGCTGGGATCTGAGCGGGGGGCCGCCCGTCGTAAGGGCGGTCCCTACCGCGATGAGGTCTTCGTCGGGACGGCGTAGGCGTCCCATCAGCACCAGGTCGACGTAAGCGCCGTCGCTCCACACATGCTCCCGCAGACGGCCCTCCTCGATGAAGCCGGCGGCGGTGTAGGAGCGAATGGCTCTGGTGTTGTTGGCGTGGACGGACAGGTGGACCTTGCGCATGTTGCGCAGCCGGAAGGCGTAACCGACGAGGAGCGCCACCGCTTCGCGGCCATAGCCCCGCCCCCAGTACTCCCTGACGCCGATGGTGATGCCCAGCTCGACGGTCCGACCGAGTTGGTCGTGACGCCACAGTCCGCACTGGCCGATCAGCTTGCCCTCTGCTTCGTTGGCGATGATGGCGAAGTTGATCGAGTCGGGGTTCTCTCGTAGCTGCTCGTAGGCTGCGGCGACTGATGCCTGAGGTGTGGGGGTGGGCGGATCACCGCCTCCCAGAAGCTCCAGCTCGACGTCGTTGGCGAACACCGCCAGTGCTGGGTAGTCGTCAGGCTCGATGGGACGAAGCGTTACGAGTTCGCCGGTCAGCACGGAGAGGAATCTTGCACGTCCGGCAAGGCCAGCGCAAGCGAATAGGCGTTCAGTGGCCAAGCGCAATGGATCGTTAACGATGGTTCGCGGACCCGCTCGGTTCGCGAAGCGTTTCCCCTATGGCGGGCCTGTCACGCAGGCCGTGTACGCATCTATGTAACGGTCGCCCCGTTTGCGACCCGTAGGGTGTCTAGGGCCTACCCCCATCACTCGTACAGCATCGCTTCCGGTGGCCTCACCTAGGCTTGGGGTCCTCCTGCCACGTTCGTGGCACACTCCAATGGTCTGCACTGAGACACGTGCAGGGCGATCCCGAACCGTCGTGCCTTGTTCGTCCGAGGCTTGGGGAGTCTGCGCTGACGACTACTGAGCTGCCGCGATCATCCCCCTGGCGGAGGCCCAGTTGGTGAGCCGGGTACGCCCGACAGCAGGGCCGAATCGAGCGGTGGACCAGAGGGCGGGCCGCCGAAATTGGGAGGTGGGTTGGAGCGCGTTCCACGCTGGCCAAGGTAGGTGAAGATCCCAACCCCCAAGTACCGAATGGTGAGGAGACTAGCCGCCACCCCGGTCACTGCAAAGCCAACCAAACCCACGGCCAGCAGGACCATCGGCAGGACCACATTCGGCTGCGCGATACAGGTAGCCAGCACGCCCGGAGACGCGGGTCCGCAGGCCAAGCTCTGCTGGGCACTCCGGGCGGCGGACAGGAGGAGAAGCAAGCCCCCAGCTGCAAACGCGATGAACCAGATGAGCTCCATGACCAATGCGGCCCCGATGAGCCTCGATGCGCGGGTCACCGGACGAGGTCCCCGCTCGCCCATTCCAGGTGCGGTATCGTCACCAGCAGGGGCGCGCGTGTTGGTCACGACGCCAGCATAGATCCGATAGATTCAGTGGCGAGGTGGCGTGGATCCCTGATCTGCGTGCCTGCGCAGATGTGCGGCCACCGGCCACCGCCCGTCCGGGGCGCCGCGCGAGCGACGGCCAGTCCCTGGGCAGGTCGCCTGGCGGCGGCACGCCGGCAGCCGGGCAGAGCAGGCGAGGCTCGGTCGCCCGCGGGAGGCCGGCCCCAACCTGCCAGCCAGCACCCCGGTGGCTACGATCTGCGGCGAGGATGACTACCAGAAAGATCCCGAGATGGGCACTCCGCGCGGTTGCCGGGCGGGTGGCCGGGCTGATGCCTGGGACCCTGCTCCCGGGGCGCGGGGGAAGGGCCGCGCCCTCGCTCGTATCAGTCGCCGAATCCGCTACGGTCTCCCCGCGACAGTGGGGTGGGGGACCGCTGCTCTTCCTTGTCAGCTTCTGGGTTGGCTTCAACCTGCGGGCGGCCATCCTGGGGGTACCGCCGGTGCTGTCGATCGTGAGAGGCGCTCTCCACCTGAGCTACACCGAGGTTGGCCTGCTGAGTGGCATCCCCATCCTCGCCTTCGGAATCTTGGCGCTCCCCGCCTCGGCCATGGTGCGTCGCTGGGGCGGATATCTGGTGGTGGGGTTCGGGCTGGCTCTGGCGGCGCTCGGGGAGCTGGCCAGGGTGCTCCCCTGGGGCGGCGCATTCCCGCTGTTCGCGGGGACCGCGGTCATGGGTGTGGGCATCGCCATCACGCAGCCGGGGCTGCCGGCACTTTTCCAGGTGTGGTTCCGGGACCACGTCCAGCGGGCCTCGGTCACCTTCACCCTGGGGATAACAGTGGGCGAGACGGTCGCCGCGGGCATCTCTCGGCCGGTCCTCTATGGTGCCCTGCACCAATGGCAGGGCACCATGCTGGTCTGGGGGGCTTGCGGGGTCAGCTGCCTGCTGGCGTGGGTATGGTTGGTGCCGCGGGCCAGGATCGGGCTGGCGGTCGGGGAGCGCTGGAATCTAGCCCCCCTGGTCAGAACTCCTGCGCTCTGGTCGGTCTACCTGTGCTTCGGTGGCCAGTCGCTGGTGTTCTTCGCAGCCAACACCTGGATCCCAACCTCGGCCCCGGGCGGGCCCCACTCAACCCTGGCCAACCTGTCCCTGGCGGTCCTCAACGGCGTCATGATCCCGATCGACGTGGGGCTGATCATGCTGCGCCGCGGCTTCGCCACCAATCGCCACTTCTACCTCCTCAGCAGCCTGATCACGCTGGCCGGGGCAGCCGGTTGGTTTCTCTGGGGCGACCGCCTGCCCCTGCTGTTCGCGGCCCTGATCGGAATCGGGGTGGCGATGACGTTTGCCGGCCTGCTCGCCTATGCTCCGCTGGTGGCGCCAGCCGGAAGGGTCGCTCCCCTGACTGCGGTGATGCTCACCCTGGGTTACGTCTGCGCCTTCTGCGGCCCCTTGCTGGGCGGTCTGGCGATCGACGCGGGCGGGGGCCCGCGTTCGCCATTCGTTCCCATCATCGCGGCTTCGGTCATGATGGTCGGGGCCAGCTTGGGAGTGCGCTCCGGGCTGGGATGGGGACCGGGCCCCACCGAGCGCCGAGCGCTGACCATTCCCGACTAACAGTTGAGGATCGATCCTGAACAGGAGGCATCTCCGATGGTAAGAGCGAACCCGGAACCGGAGTGGGACTACGAGGGAGAGGTCCTGGTGCGCCGCCGTCGGGTCGGACCCCTCGACAACGCCGCCTACGTGGTCGCCTGCCCCAGCACCCGCGCGGCGATTCTGATCGATGCCGCTGACGAGGTGGACCGGCTGGTTGACGCGATTGGAGACCTGAACTTGGTGGCGGTCCTGGAGACGCACGGGCACGCCGACCATTGGCAGGCTCTGGCGGCGATCGAGGCCCGGTACGACCGGGCCTGGGTCGGGGCCCACGCCGACGACCTGGCGATGTTCCCCCCACCACCACCCACTCACCACTTCGAGCATGGCGAGGAGATAGCCTTCGGCAGCTGCCGGCTGCGGGTCCTGCACACCCCGGGGCACACGCCGGGGAGCGTCTGCTTCCTGGGGCCGGGGATGGTCTTTACCGGCGACACCCTCTTCCCTGGTGGTCCCGGCAACACCCAGACGCCGTTGGGGGACTTCCCGACCATCCTGCGCAGCATTCGCACCCAGCTCATGGGACTCGACCAGGCCACGATCGTCTATCCGGGGCATGGCGGGTCCACCACCATCGGGGCCGAGGTGGCCGCCTTCGCGCAGTGGGAGAAGCGAGGCTGGTGACGCAGAGCTGGTAGCTCGCCTCGCGGAATCGCCGGCGCTGAACCGCCCAGCCGCGGGGCGTGACCCGCGGGGCGGGCCGACCAGGTCAGAGCGGTAGCCGCTCCTGCCGGTGCAGGAAGGAGCGGCGATGGTGGGGGGTTGGGCCCAACTTCACCAGGGCATCGAGGTGGGCGGGGCTGCCATAGCCCTTGTTGGCCGCCCACGAGTACCCGGGGAACTCGTGGTCCAGACGTCGCATCAGCCGGTCTCGATGCACCTTGGCCACGATCGAGGCGGCCGAGATCGCCGGCACGAGGTCGTCGCCCCCGATGAGGGAGGTGTAAGCCCTGGTCGTCGCAAGGCGCAGGTTCCCGTCCACCAGGTACTGGCTGGCCTCGACGGCGGCGAGCAAGCGCTCGAAGGCTCGCCGGTTGGCCCACCCCACCCCATGCCGGTCGATGTCCTCCGGGCCGATCTCGACCACCATCAGGCTCGCAGCCGCCTGCCTGATGAGGGGCTCGACGAGCTCGCGCTGGGCGGCGGTGAGACGCTTGCTGTCGCGCAAGAGAGGATGGGTGAAGTCGGGTCGCAGCACCACCGCGGCCGCCACCAGAGGACCGGCCAGGGACCCTCGGCCCACCTCGTCGATCCCGCATATGGATCCTCCCGCAGCACTGCCAACGCCCGGGTCTGCCACGGCTGTGAGTCTATGGGGACCCGGCTCCTGAGCGAGCCGAAGCGGTCCCTATACTCGAGAGTCAGATGACCAAGACCACCTCCGCGGGCCCAGAGGAGCCAGCTCTGGACCGGCGGTCGAAGCTGATCACCAGAGAGTCCAGGGCCAGGCTGGGGGGGTCGGAGAAGTACCGCTCCCGTCTGGCGTCGCAGCGGAAGCTGCCGGTGCGGGAGCGACTCCGATTGCTCTTCGACGCCAAGACCTCCTTCGTGGAGGACGGTCTCCTGGCCAACTCCGAGAGCGAAGAGGAGATGGGGGCGGATGGGGTGGTGACCGGGGTCGGGGTGGTCAACGGTCGCCGGGTGGCGGTCATGGCCAACGACCCGACGGTGAAGGCCGGCTCCTGGGGGCCGCGGACGGTGGAGAAGATTCTGCGCATCCAGGAGCGCGCCGAACATCTCCAGATACCCCTCTGTTATCTGGTGGATTCGGCGGGCGCGCGGATCACCGAGCAGTTGGAGATGTTTCCCGGCCGCCGCCATGCCGGTCGCATCTTCCACAACCAGGTACGGCTCAGCGGCCAGGTGCCACAGCCCTGTGTGCTCTTCGGCCCCAGCGCGGCGGGAGGGGCCTACATTCCCGCCTTTTGCGACGTGGTCTTCATGGTTGAGGGCAACGCCTCCATGTATCTGGGGTCGCCACGGATGGCTGCGGAGGTGGTCGGAGAGCGGGTGACCCTGGAGGAGATGGGCGGCGCCAGGATGCACTGTACGGTCTCCGGCTGCGGTGACTTGCTGGCGGCCGATGAGCCTGCGGCGCTGACCGCGCTGCGCGAGTATCTCGGCTACTTCCCCACCAACTGGTCTTCGGATCCCCCCACCGCGGCCCCGCGGCCGCCCAGCGCCAGGGTGGATGTGGCCCAGCTGTTGCCCCAGGAGTCCGCGCGCGGGTACGACGTGCACACGGTGCTGGAGGCGATCTTGGACGCGGGATCCTTCTTCGAGGTCAAACAGCTGTATGCCAGGGAGATCGTCTGCGGCCTCGCGCGGCTGGGGGGGCGCGCGGTCGGGCTGGTCGCCTCCCAGCCCGCCCATCAGGGCGGGGTGCTGTTCGTGGACTCCTCCGACAAGGCGGCGAGGTTCATCACGCTGTGCGATGCGTTCGGAATCCCCCTGGTTTTTCTGGCGGACGTGCCTGGTTTCATGATCGGGTCAGCGGTCGAACGGGATGGCATCATTCGCCACGGAGCCAAGATGATCGCGGCCCTGAGTTCCGCCACCGTACCCCGGGTCTGCGTGGTCCTGCGCAAGGCCTACGGGGCGGGTCTCTACGCGATGAGTGGCCCTGGATTCGAGCCGGAGGCGACCCTGGCCCTGCCCACCGCCGAGATTGCCGTGATGGGTCCCGAGGCGGCTGTCAACGCGGTCTACGCCAACCGCATCGCCGCCCTGCCAGAGGCGGAGCGCGCCGCCTTCGTGGACCGGATGCGGTTGGAGTACGCTGAGAACATCGACGTCTTCCGGCTGGCGTCGGACCTGGTGATCGACGCCATCGTGGACCCTGGTCTCCTCAGGGAGGAGTTGATCTCCAGGCTGGCGGTTGCCGGCTCTCGGCGCAGGCCGCAACCCGGCCGCCACCACGGCATCTTTCCAGTGTGACAGGAGCTTGATTTTGAGTTCGAGAGTTACGTCCCCGTTACTCCTCATCCCCGGTCCTACCCCGGTGCCTCAGCGGGTGCTGGAAGCGCTGGCGCGGCCCACCGAGGGCCACAGCAGCGCCGCCACCGCGGCTGCGCTGCAGCGACTTCAGTTGGGGGTGGCCCAGGCGGTGGGAGCACCGGCGTCCGGGACGGGTGCGCCGCTGGTCCTGGCGCTGGCCGGCAGCGGCACCCTCGCCCTGGAGTGCGGGATCGTCAACCTGGTGGCGCCGGGAGAGAAGCTCCTGGTCGTCAGCCACGGACTTTTCGGGGATCGCTACGCCGCGGTCGGCCGGGCCCTGGGAGCGGAGGTGGAGGTGGTTGAGTGTCCCTGGGGTGAGCAGGTGGCTCCGGAGCTGGTCGAGGCGGCACTCAAGGCTTCGGGCGCACGGGTGATGGCCGCCACCCACGTCGACACCGCGACCGGAGTGATGTCACCGTTTCGCGAGTATGCCAGGGTCGCGCGCGAGCTCGGGGTCCTGATGGTGCTGGACGCCGTGGCCACGGTGGGGGGCATGCCGGTCGACATGAGCGAGAGTGGCATCGACGTGGTCGTCACCGCTTCGCAGAAGGCCCTGGGGATGCCTCCCGGGCTGGCCATCCTGGTGATCTCCCCGGCCGCCCTGGAGGCACGCCGCCGGCTGCCCTCCTGCCGCAGCTACTTCCTCGACTGGCTCAACTGGGAGGCCACCATGGGTGATCCCATGGGCCGGTACTTCGCCACCCTGCCCACCAACATGATCATCGCCGGGGCGGAGGCGGTGGACATAGCCATCGAGGAGGGCTGGGACGACCGCTTCCGCCGCCATCGCCGGATGGCCCGGTCCGTGCGCCGGGGCCTGCGAGCGATTGGGCTCAGCCCTCTGGCCGAGGAGGCCGTCCTAGGGGCAACTGTCACCGCGACCGGAGTGCCGGCTGGTGTCGCTCCGACCGACCTCCGGCTCGAGGTGGCCAAGGACGGGGTGACCATCGCGGGCGGGATCGGGCAGTGGGCACCGCTTGGGGTCCGCTTCGGTCACATGGGAGCGGCCGACCTCCCCGATCTGCTCCAGGGACTGGCGGCCCTCGAGGCTGCGCTGATCCGTCTGGGGGTTACCGTGGCCCGAGGCGCGGGGGTGGCGGAACTGGTCACCGCTTGGGGCGAGGACGTCGCCGGTTAGCGGTCTTTGAGCTGCACCATCACCCAACCGCTCGCGACCCTTGGCCGATGCACTGGCTGGGCCGAGAGTTCTCCGGTTACTGGGTCCTGCCGCTGGCGGGAGCTTAGCGGTGGCGATGCCAAGGGCGGATCAGCAGGCGCTGGCGCAGCCAGGCCTCGGACAGTGGCGCACCGGCGTGGACGCAGTTGTCGTCCAGGGCACAGACTCGCTCTCCCTGCCGCACCAGGCAGGGGCCAGTCTCTCCGACGATCCCGGCTCAGGCCCTGCGGTATCCCCTCCAGCGATCTTAGGAGCCGCCAGCCGTCCGCTTCGTGACGTCTCGGCTCGGCCATCGCCTCACGTTACCGAAGTGGTGCTCGACTGTGGCATCAGGGTCCTCGGGGCCGCACCGCGGCTGCCCTAGACTGGCCCTCGACCCATGCAGGAGATGCCCCCCCACCAGCCTAATCGGGCGCCTTGGCGCGCAGATCCCCCCAACATCTTCTTGGCCGCGATGCTCATCCTCGGGCTCGCCGCCTTCACCACTCCCCAGTTCGACCCTGATTTCTGGTGGACGGCGCGCATCGGCCTGGAAATCCTGGCTCGTGGCGGGGTGCCCTTGCACAACTACTTCACCTTCACCGCCTCCACTCATCCCTTCATCAGCCAGGAGTGGGCGTCAGAGGTCATCGACGCCTGGCTGTACACCCACCTGGGCATGACCGCCGTCATCCTGACCTTCGCGGTTGCCACCTGGGTGGGCTTCTTCCTGGGTGTGATGCGGGTCGACCAGGCCGGTCGGTCCCGCTGGGTGGTGGGTCTGGGCGCGGCCCTGGTGATGATCACCGGTCTCCAGATCTGGGGACCCAGTCCGCAGATGTTCTCCTTCGGACTGTTGGGCGTGCTGCTCACCCTGCTGGACTCCTACCGGCGCCGGCCCAGGCGTGGCCCGCTGCTCCTCCTGGTGCCCCTCTTCGTGGTCTGGGGCAACCTCCACGGTGGCTTCCTCATCGGCCTGGGGGTGGTGGCGGTCTTTCTGGCCGGCGAGGTGCTGGCCGTCTACCTGCGCCACCCTGGGGCAATTGGCGCTGCGGCCTGCCGCGACCTCGGGGCGCTCTGGGTGGTGTCGGCGCTGGCGCCGATGGTCAACCCCAATGGGGTCGGGATCTATCTCTATCCGGCCAAACTGCTGCTGAGCCCGGTGGCGCAGGGCAGCCTGAACGAGTGGCAGCCGCCCGACTTCCACTCGGTGGCCAGCATCCCCGCCCTGGTCCTGCTGCTGACGACTTTGCTCACCATCCGCTGGGCGCGTCACACCCGCCTGTCCGACCTGCTGCTGGCGGCTGCGGGCTTGGTGCTCATGCTCTACGCGGTCCGCGACCTGCCGATATTTGCGCTCCTGACGCTGCCGCTCTGGGCCGACGGGGTGCAGGGGTTCGCGACCCACCTCCGGGAGGCCCGGGGGTTCCCGCGCCCCCGCCGGCGTCGGCCCGCTCCGGTCTGGTTCGTCGGCGCGGTGCTGGTGCTGGTGGTGCTGGCAACCGGCGCCCGCATGCTGGACCAGCTGCACAGCCCGGAAAACAGCCTGACCGGCTCTGCCTACCCGGTCCAGGTGGGACGGGTCATCTGCGAGGGGCCGCCGGCCCGGGTTTTCGCCCCCTACGGGAGCTCAGGGTGG
Organism: bacterium; assembly: GCA_021795235.1. GTDB lineage: Bacteria > Chloroflexota > Dormibacteria > Aeolococcales > Bog-877 > AG-12. The sequence goes on along the minus strand of JAJYPP010000010.1, from coordinate 56,205 downwards.
CTGCTGTACCGGATCGACCACCGGGTGCCGTTGGGAAGGTCCTGTGCGCCCGACACGGTGTTCATATTCGGCGAGGTGGTGCTCATCGGTCGCCAGGTGATGTCCGAGTACCTGACCGCCGTCGGCGGCGGTCAGGGGAGCCTGGCGGTGCTGCGCGAGCATCACGTCACCCTGGTGTGGCAGCCGCGGGCAGCGCCGCTGACGGTCCTCCTACTCTCCACCCCAGGTTGGCGGTGCGTCTTCGCCACCTCCAGCAACGTGCTGTTGGCGCCAGCCGCCGCCGCCTCGTCTTGGCACGCCTCGCGCGCCGACTGCCCGAGCTGATCGGGCAACGGGACCTGCCCTCCGCCCGCCACGCGACCTGGGGCCGTGGCCTCAGCGATCTCGCTACGGGTAGATGCCCCTGACGGCGGTGGCGTCGGCGACGCGCTTGACCGCCAGGCAGTACGCCCCCATCCGCAGGGTGGTGTGGTGTTCCTGGGCAAGATCATCGATCTGTTGGTAGGCGCGTTCCATGATCCTGGTCAAGCGCGAGTTGATCTCCTCCTCCTCCCAGAAGAATGACTGCAGATCCTGCACCCACTCGAAGTAGGAGACGGTCACCCCACCGGCGTTGGCCAGGATGTCGGGCACGACCACGATCCCTCGCTGGTGGAAGATATCGTCCGCCTCGGGGGTGGTTGGCCCGTTGGCGGCCTCCACGATCAACTTCGCCTGAACCCTGGCCGCGTTCTCCATGCTGAACTGATTCTCCAGGGCGGCCGGCACCAGGATCGTGACCGGGAGCTCCAGGAGAGCGGAGTTGGAGATCTCCTCCTTCGCCCCGGCAAAGCCGGCAACCCGGCCATGCTTGGCCTGGTGCTGCAGCAGGGCCGGCACATCGAAGCCATCTTTGTTGTAGATGCCCCCGAAGACGTCCGACACCGCCACCACCTTGAACCCTTCGGCATCCAGCAACTCGGCGCTGACGCTGCCCACGTTGCCGAAACCCTGGATGGCCACACTGCACTCGCTGGGATTCCAGCCCAGCCGTCGGCAGGCCCCCAAGGTCACCACCAGGACACCCCGCCCGGTCGCCGCCGGACGTCCCTGCGATCCTCCGATGGAGAGTGGCTTGCCGGTCACGGTGGCCGGGACCGAGTACCCCTTCTCCATGGAGATGGTGTCCATGATCCAGGCCATGGTCTGCTGGTTGGTGTTCACGTCGGGAGCGGGGATGTCGCTCTCGGGCCCGATCAGCAAGGAGATCTCGCTGGCGAACCTGCGGGTGAGGTTCTCGAGCTCCCGCTGGCTAAGCTGCGAGGGGTCACAGATGACGCCACCCTTGGCCCCGCCGTAGGGCAGGTTGGTGACCGCGCACTTCCATGTCATCCACATGGAGAGGGCCTTGACCTCGTCCAGGCTGACCTGGGGGTGATAGCGAATCCCGCCCTTGGCGGGCCCCCTGGTCAGGTTGTGCTGGACCCGGTACCCGGTGAAGACGTGGATGCTGCCATCGTCCATACGGACGGGAAAGTTGACTGTGAACTCGCGCCTGACCTGGCGCAGGACGGCGCGCATGCCCGGGTCCAGCTCCAGCAGCGACGCTGCCTGGTCGAACTGTCGCTGGGCGGTGACGTACGGATTGGCTGGCGCCACCGAGGCGGCCGGTGTTGCCATGACGCTGTTGGCCATCGACCTGCGCCCTCCAAGTTTGTGTCTGCCGCGGCCGTCAAAGAGGCCGGGAGGAGGTTAGCGTAGCCCCCCCGGCCGGCCCGGTGTCAAGTTTGCGCCACGAGCGCCGCCCGCTCCAGCGGTCCGGGGATGGGCGCGGGCCACCGTTGGCGGCGGGAGCCATCCCCGTGTCAACATTCGCAGATGGCGCAGGACAGGCGGAGGGTCGGAACCCTGGGGCCGGGCCGCGCCGGACCCGCCAGGATGGCACGGCCCAGCGGCCTCGGCGGGGACGCGGCTGTGAGTGGGTCGGACCTGCTGGGGGCCATGCTGGCCGGTCCGACATGGTTCTTGGCTCGGGCCGAGCCGGGTCTGGGGCGGTTGACGGAGTCGATCAGTCTGGCTGGGGTTCTGGGCAGTGGTGAGTCGTCTGGCCGGATCAGATTCCACACCTCGGCCTCGGCTGTGCCACTGGCGGGCAGGCTCCTCAGAGCCCCGGTCACCCCCTTCGACCTTGGCCGGGGCTCTGATCCGCAGCAGACCCTCATCGACTCCTCCGGAGTGCAGGCGCTTCTGGACGCGGTCAGCCGGCGGAGGCCGGCGGTGGTGGTGGTGGATGGCTATCCGCTCTTGCTGCCGTTGCTGCGGGCCGTCTCGCCCGCCCGGTTGGTGGCGATGGCCAACCTTCACGACCTCCGCAATCCCGCCCACAGCCGAGGGGCCCGCCTGCTGCAGGAGGCGTTGCACCAGAGTGCCGACCTGGTCCTGGTCAGCGAGTTGCGGCGGGGCTGGACGAGGGGGCGAATCGGCCCGGTCCCGCTCCTGCGCATCCCCGCCCTGGTGCGGGAAGAAGTCCCGACGGGTCCAGCCACCCCAGGTCGGGAGCCGCCGCCGCGGGTGGTCGCAGTGCTCGGCGGCGGCAGCCGCGGAGACCGCCGCCTCCAGGACTCGAACCAGCAGCTCCTGGGCGCCTTGAACCTGGCGGTTGGGCGAGGCGAGCTGCCCTCCTGCCTGGTCTTCGCCGGCACCGAGCCCCATTCCCTGGGGGCGGGCTTGCCGAACCTGCAGATGGCGGACGACCCCGCCCGGTGCCTGGACACCCTGGCCGCGGCAGAGCTGGTCATCGCCCGGGCCGGGCGCAGCACCCTGGCGGAGGTCTTGGCCAGCGGGCGAAGGGCGGTTGCGGTGGTGGCGGAGTCGGACACCCTGCGTGGGGCCGAGCAGGCCGCCAACGCCGCCGCGGCGGCCAAGCTCTCACCGGCGGTGGTGCCTCTGCCGCTCGCCAGGCTGGACGGGCTGGCCGAGGCGTGTCGCCGGGCCATGGTCAGCAACCCGAGAAGATGGCGGCCGGGCAACCGCACTGTGCTGGCGGCGTTGGGCTCGATCTGAGCCCGAGCCCTGGACGGGTCAGCGGCTCGACGCCGGCCCCGGCTTGGACATCGGGCTCAGCTGTCGTTCCCCGATAATCCTGGCATGGCTATTCGGCGCACGATCGAGTTGGGGGGGCAGGAGGCACTGGCTTGGCTGGCGGCCGGGGCGGTGGCGCTGGACGTCAGAGAGCGGGGCGAGCGGGATGCAGTCCGCATGCCCGACTCACTGTGGATCCCCATCACGGAGCTCGCCCGGCGCTGGCCGGAGCTTCCCGGGTCACTACCAGTCCTGGTCTACTGCTCAGCCGGCTCGCGCAGCTACCGGGCGGCCAAGTTCCTACGAGAGCGCGGGCTGGAGTCGGCAGCGCTGGTCGGGGGGATCAACGAGTGGATCTCCAAGGGGGGCGCGGTGGAGGCGGGACCCCGGGAGCTCGCTCCAACGAACTAACGGTCCACGGCGGTAGCCCGAGCCGTGAGAGCATGACTCTGGTAAACATCCCCAGGATCCACTAGAGGAGTTCCGAATGCCCGACTCGGTTGCGGTGCTGCCTCGAGCGGGCAGCGAGCTCGACGACCTGTGCATCAACACCATCCGCTGCCTTGCCATCGATGGGGTGCAGGAGGCCAACTCCGGACACCCCGGCCTGCCCATGGGGGCGGCACCGATGGCCTATGTGCTCTGGACCAAATTCCTGCGCCACGATCCCCGGGACCCGGACTGGCCCGATCGGGATCGCTTCATCCTCTCGGCCGGACATGGCTCGATGCTGCTCTACTCGCTGCTGCACCTGACCGGCTACGGGGTGTCCATGGACGACCTCCGGCACTTCCGGACGTGGGGCTCGATCACCCCCGGTCATCCGGAGCGCGGGCTCACACCGGGCGTCGAGGTCACCACCGGTCCGCTGGGCCAGGGCTTCGGCAACGCAGTGGGCATGGCGATAGCTGAGCGGGCGCTGGCGCATCGCTACAACCGGCCCGGCCAGGACATAGTCGATCACCGGACCTTCGTGCTGTGCGGGGACGGGGACCTGATGGAGGGGATCTCGGCGGAGGCGGCCTCTCTGGCCGGGCACCTGGGGTTGGGCAAGCTGGTCTGCCTGTACGACGACAACCATGTGTCCCTGGACGGTCCCACGTCCCTGTCCTTCTCCGAGGATGTCCTGGAACGCTTCCACGCCTACGGCTGGCAGGTCAACCGGGTGGAGGACGGCACCCTCGACCTGGCCGGCATCGAGTCGGCGATCGCGGGGGCAATTGCCGATGAGACCAGGCCGTCGATCATTGCGGTCAGGACTCACATCGGCTACGGGGCCCCTCACAAGCAGGACACCAACGCCGCCCACGGCTCCCCGCTCGGCCCCGACGAGGTCGCGGCCGCCAAGCGAGCCTACGGCTGGGACCCGGACCGCGTCTTCTACGTGCCGACTCTGGCCGCCGAGAGGTTTGGCCAAGCGGTGGAGGTGGGCGGCAGGCTCAGCGCCTCCTGGCGCGGTCGCTTCGATAGTTGGGCCAGCGCCAATCCCGAACTCGCCCAGGAGTGGCGCCTGGCGCAGTCCGGGGAGCTGCCGCCGGGGTGGCGGGACTCCCTGCCGCGCTGGCAGGTGGGGGACAAGGAGATCGCGACCAGAGTCTCCGGCGGACAGGCGTTGAATGCTCTCGCCCGGGCGATTCCCTGGATCCTGGGTGGAGACGCCGACCTTTCCGAGTCGACCAAGACGGCCGTCACCGGGGGCGGGGACTTCGACCCCCAGACCGGTGAGGGCCGGAACCTGCACTTCGGAGTCCGTGAGCACGCCATGGGAGCTGCCTGCAACGGCATGGCTGCTCATGGTGGCCTGCGACCCTACAGTGCCACTTTCTTCACCTTCTCGGACTACCAGCGTCCGTCCATACGACTCTCGGCGCTGTCCCACCTGCCGGTGGTCTGGGTTTACACCCACGACAGCGTGGGGCTGGGAGAGGACGGTCCCACTCACCAGCCGGTGGAGCAGCTGGCCTCCCTGCGGGTCATGCCCAACCTGGTGGTCCTGCGCCCGGGCGACGCCAACGAGTCCAGTTGGGCGTGGGCGGTCGCGCTCGAGCGCAGCCAGGCGCCCACCGCCCTGGTCCTGTGCCGCCAGAATCTGCCGATCCTGGCGGGGACCGCCGAGCTGGCCGAATCCGGGGTGCGCCGTGGTGGTTACGTGTTGCAGGAGGCCGGGGGTGGAGACCCGCGGGTGATCCTGATCGGCACCGGATCGGAGCTCTGCCTCTGTGCCAGGGCCCGGGAGTCGCTGGAGCAGGAGGGGATTCCCACCCGCCTGGTGAGCACGCCATCACTGGAGCTGTTCCGGCAGCAGCCCTCCGAGTACCGGGATCAGGTACTGCCCCGCGGTGTCACGGCGCGGGTTGCAGTGGAGGCGGGGGTCACCGAGCCGTGGCTGGCCCTGGTGGGGGAGGATGGCGCGGCCGTGGGGGTCGACCGCTTCGGCGCCTCGGCTCCCTACGAGGATGTCTACCAGCACCTGGGGCTGACCGTGGAGGCCATCGTCTCCCGGGCCAAGGGGGTCCTGGCCCGGTGAGCGGCCCAGCCCCAGACGAGCTCTGCGGGGAGGCGCCCTCGGACGAACGCCGTGCCGCTCGTGACTGTCGCCCGGTCGGGGGTTGGGAACAGTTGCTCGTACGAAGTGCGATAGTTCGTGGTGATGAGCTTCAAGGAGCGGTAGCCACTGCCCAGGATCTCCGTGACTGGCCGGACGTAGCCAGCCCAAGCGGTGCAGTTGACGCCGTGGCCCCGCCCGCCAGCGCAAGCAGCGACGGCCAGGACGCTGGATCATCCGGCGCCGTGGGAGGGAGCGTAAGACCAGAGCCAACGGCTCGGGCGGTACCCGACGAGGCCAAGACCCGTGAGGGACCCCCGAGGAGGGCTGCCGCAGGAGTGCGCTCACTACAGTTCACTCGGCGGCAGCGGAGCCGCCTGAGGTGACCGGGCCAGAAGAGCTGTCCAGGCCCAGGGTCCGCGTCCTCCAGGACCCACAAGAGCTGGCGGAGTTCGCGGCGGCGGAGGTGGCGGAGGCGATTCAGCGGGCGGTCGCGGCGAGAGGCGAGGCCGTCCTGGGTCTGCCTGGGGGGACAACCCCCCGATCGGCGTTGGAGCTCTTGGCGCGTCGGCCCGGAATCGATTGGGCTCGGGTGGTGCTGATCCCAGGTGACGAGCGGATGGTGCCGGTTTCCGACCCGGATTCCAACGAGGGTATGATCAGGGCCGCCTTGGTTTCTCGGATCGTTGGGCCGACTCCGATGGTCGTTGGCTGGGCGGTCGAGGACGGCATGGGGCCAGAGACCGTTGTCGGTCGCTTCGAGGCCAGGCTGCTGGGGGTCGTGCCCCAGGTCGAAGGTCAGCTTCGGTTCGACTGGATCGGGCTGGGGATGGGCTCGGACGGGCACACGGCATCCCTGTTCCCGGGCCGGGAATACCCGGACGATGAACTGGCGTTGGCCACCCTTCATCCCTCCGGACAGCGCCGGCTCACGCTGGGACCGAACCTCATCCGCTCGGCTGCCAGGGTGTGCTTCCTGCTCGAGGGGCAGGCCAAGGCCGCCACCCTGGCGGCGGTTCTGGAAGGTCCCTACGACCCGGTGCGGCTGCCGGCTCAGTTGGTGGCCCGGCGCCTCCCCGGCTGCGAGGTCTGGTGCGACCGGGCCGCGGCCGGGCTGCTGACTCATGCTGATGTCGGCTGAACTTGCCCCTTCCGTTCTGGCGGCCGACTTCGCCCGGCTGGGCGAGGAGGTGGCCGCGTGCGAGCGGGCCGGCGCGGACCGGATCCACATCGACGTGATGGACAATCACTTCGTTCCCAATCTCACGCTGGGGCCCGATGTGGCCGCGGCCTGCCGCCGCAGCTGTGGCTTGCGGCTCGAGGTCCATCTCATGGTCGAGGAGCCGGACGCCATCATCCCCGCGTTCGCGGCAGCGGGGGTGGATCTGATCACGGTGCATTTCGAGGCCTGTCGCCAGCTTCATCACACCGTGAGCGTGATCCGCCAACAGCGGGCGCGAGTGGGGGTCGCCATCAACCCCGCCACGCCGACGCATTTCTTGGACTCGATCCTGGCTGAGATAGATCTCGCCCTGGTGATGTCTGTCGACCCTGGCTTTGGCGGCCAGCAGTTCCAACCGGGGGCGCTCGCTAAGCTTGTCAAGTTGCGCAGCATGATCGACACCCGCGACCTGTCGTGCGAGCTCGAAGTCGACGGAGGGATCGACTCGAGCAACGCGCGCGCCTGCCTGGATGCCGGCGCCACGGTGCTGGTGGCGGGTACTTCGGTTTTCCGCGCCCGAGGTGGCGTGGAGGCTGGGGTCGGATGCCTGCTGGCGGAGATGGGCCGCAACCCGAAGGCGGCGAGCGCGCCAGCATCCCTACCTTGATTCAAGCCCCTGGAGGTCCAATTCCGCATGTCCCGTAGTCCACTCACAGTTCCCGAGCACTCCGAACTTCCTTCCGAAGTTCGCCAGGTGTACGTGGAGGTCGACCGCAAGTTTGGCGTCTTCATACTGCCCCAGCTGCAGCAGGTGGGAGCTGAGGAAGCGGTGGCGAGGCTGCTCCAGCAGGGTGCCGAGCTGGCGCAGCTGGCGGCGGCTGGCCAGCATCTCGAGCTGGCGGCCCAGTACCGGGAGCTATTGGGAGCGGCCCAGCGCGAGCTGCGGGAGGCCCGCTCCCAGGAGGTTGCCCGGGAGGATTCGACCAGGCAGGAGCGCCAGCGCACCGCTCGCATAGACCAGGTCGTAGCCGCCGCGCGCACCCGGCTGCCGCCGACGCGGATGAGCCGCTTGGAGGCGCAGCTCTCGGAGTTGGGCCAAGACTCCAACCCGGACGCGAAGGTGGCGCTGGTGGAGGCGGCGGTGCTGGAGTGGGAACGCCTCAACCAGACCCGCCAGGCCCGTGAAGCCGAACGGCTGGCGAATCAGGCTCACCAGCCCGTCAGACCTCGCCACACGGAGACCTCGAGGAGCCGCAGGGCGCTGCGGGACCAAGCCAGGATCATCGAACTGGCGAGGGCCTTCTCGCTGGGTCAGCAGGACAGCGTCGGGGCCGGCGCGCTATCCCAGGGAGAGTCGACCTCAGGTCAGTGACGGGCGGTTTCCATCTCCAAGGCCTCGCCCTCCTCCGCCTCGATCGTCACCCAGTCCGGCCGACCCAAGAGCCTGCTGACCTCGACCATGATCCGTCCCTGGGCATCGAAGATCGCGTCCTGGACCCTGTCGATGCTGGGGCGGCTGGAGGCGACTACGGAAGCGAGGTCCGGGTCCACCCGGGCCACCTCGGCCTGGCGCAGCTGCTCGGTGATGGCGGGGGGCACGACCCGCCGCTCCCGGATGCGAGCATCCTCCAGGTCAGCCAGGACCCGGTCGAGGTGCTCCAGGTGGGAACGATACTTGCGCAGCGTTCTGGTCCTGGCGAGTCCCTCGTGCTGCCGACGCAGGATGTCGCGGCGGGTGATGCGGTACCGGTTGTCTCGCTCGGTGGTCATCATGTTGGGGGTACCTCAGGCGCGTGAACTTGCTCGCTACCTACCTATTGGGGTCCGCCCTCCGTAGCTAGGGCACACCCATTTCAACGGCGCCGGGCGCAACCGGGTTACCCGGTGCTCCCCATCACCTGGCAGCTTCGCGAGCCGCGGCTGCGCTGGTTGGATTATATCCAATGCTGACCCACAATGCCACCCCTTGGTGAGGAAATTCGCCTGTCGGCGCCGGACTTGAGCTGAGGATTTGTGCGCCCGTGCCCGCCCGCGCTGGCCCAACCGAGCTGCTTGTCCGGACCAATTCGCCGCGAGTGCGCGCACCAGACGCGGGGCGGCCTGGTGCGCAATCACGGGCTGGGCCAATCGGCGGCATCTGTAAACTAGGGCGATGCCCAGCACTCCGAGAACAACCAGGACCAAGCCCGCGAGCCGGGCCCGGGCCCTGCCCCTGGGGCTGACTGCCCAGGCGTGTCGCGACATCTACCGGAAGATGGTCCAGATCCGGCACTTCGAGGATCATGCGGCGGAGGCATACGCCCAAGCCAAGGTCGGCGGCTTCTTGCACCTGTACATCGGGGAGGAGGCGGTGGCGGTGGGGGCGCTGGCGGCGGCCCGCCCCGATGACCATGTGCTGGGGCATTACCGGGACCACGGGTACGCCCTGGCACGGGGGTGTGATCCCAAGTCGTGCATGGCGGAGTTGTTCGGGCGGGAGACCGGGCTCTGCCACGGTCGCGGCGGCTCGATGCACCTGGCCGAGGCTTCCCGCAACTTCTGGGGCGGCCACGCCATCGTCGGTTCCCACATCCCGATTGGTGCGGGCATGGCCTACGCGATGCAGTACCAGCATCGGGACCAGGTGGTGCTCGACTTCTTCGGCGACGGGGCGACCGGCAACGGCATCTTCCACGAGGGCCTGAACATGGCCGCGCTGTGGAATCTGCCGGTGATATTCATCTGCGAGAACAACCTCTACGGGATGGGGGCCACGCTGGCCGAGGAGTCGCCGGTAAAGGACATGATCATCAAGGCCGAGGGTTACACCATGCCCTCGGTGCAATGCGACGGCATGGACGTGTTGTCGGTGTATGAGGCGGTCGAGAAGGCCGCTGCCCACTGCCGAGCCGGCAAGGGCCCATTTTTCGTCGAGGCGTTGACGTATCGCTTCCGGGGACACTCCATGGCCGACCCTGAGCTCTATCGCGACAAAGAGGAGGTGCGCCGCTGGCGCGCCCTGGATCCCATCCCTCGCTTCGGCCAGTTTCTGGTCGAGCATCGTGTCAGCAGTCAGCAGGAGTTGGCCCAGGTCACCGAGGATGTGGAGGCGGAGATGCTCGAGGTGGTGCGCTTCGCCGACGAGTCGCCGTGGCCCGACCCCGCCTCCGTGGACAAGTGGATCTACGCCAAGCCTCTGGATGGGGACGGGGCCGACGAGTCGGCGGCCGCGATTCCGGCCACCGCCAGCCGCGGCGCCGAGCTGGGTGGCTGAGGGTGCCTGAGCTCACCTACCGCGACGCCGTGCGCAGCGCCATGCGCGAGGAGATGACGCGTGACGAGCGGGTGATCCTGATGGGCGAGAGCATCACCGGCTACGGCGGCTCGTACGCGGTGACCAAGGGCCTGGTGGAAGAGTTCGGGCCCCGGAGGGTGATGGAAACCCCCATCGCAGAGGCGGGCATTGTCGGCTTCGCTGTGGGGGCGGCAATGGGCGGGTTGATCCCGGTGGCGGAGTTGATGACCGTCAATTTCGCGCTCTTGGCGCTGGACCAGATAGTCAACAGTGCGGCCAAGTTTCACTACATGTTCGGCGGCCAGTTCTCGGTGCCGCTGGTGGTCAGGACCGTGTCCGGCTTCGGCCAGCTTGGGCCCACTCACTCCCAGACATTCGAGGGCTGGTTCGCCTCGGTGCCGGGGTTGAAGGTGGTGATGCCGGCCACGCCGGCCGACGCCAAGGGGCTGCTGCTGGCCTCCATGCGCGATCCAGACCCCGTCATTTTCATCGAGCACAGCCTGCTCTACAGCACCCGGGGCGAGGTCCCAGATGAGGTGGATGGCGGTCTGGAGGTACCCATCGGCAAGGCTCGCATCGCCCGCGCGGGCAGCGATGTCACCCTGATCGCCTACTCGCGGATGATGTTGCAGTCGCTGCACGCCGCCGAGGTGCTGGAGCGCGAGGACGGCATCTCCTGCGAGGTCATCGACCTGCGCACTCTGCGGCCGCTCGACTACCCTGCCATGGTCGCCTCGGTGCAACGCACCCACCGGCTGGTCGTGTGCGGAGAGGATTGGCGCACCGGCGGGTTCGGAGCCAGCCTGCTGGCGGAGATGCAGGACCGTTGCTTCGACGACCTGGATGCACCGATCCAACGGGTGGCGATGCGCGACGTACCGCTTCCCTACTCGCGCCGGCTGGAGCAGGCTCTGGTCCCGGGCAGCCAGCAGATTGTGGACGCGGTCAGGCGGCTGAACTGATGGCCTACCACGTCACCATGCCCCAGATGGGGTATGACATGACCGAGGGGACTATCAATCGCTGGTTGGTGGAAGAGGGTGCTCAGGTCGAGCGGGGGGACGTCATCGCCTCGATCGCCACCGAGAAGGCTGACATCGACATCGAGGCCTATTCCAGTGGGGTGATCCGCAAGCTCCTGGTCCAGCCGGGAGCCAGGGTTCCCGTTGGCGGCGAGATCGCGATCATCGCGGATGCCGATGAGGACATCAGTGCTGACCTGGCCCCGGCCACCTCTGGGTCTCCGGCGGGGAAGCCCGAGCCCTCCCCGCCCACTACCGATAACGAAGCGGAGGCAGCTTCCGCACCGGAGACCCAGGACGAGACCGCTGGGGAGTCTGTGCCCCTACCGGACTGGACCCACCACCTCTCCCCGAGCGCGACCCTGGACGACGGCGCTCGGGAGGGTGCCAGGGTCAAGGCGAGCCCGCTGGCTCGGCGCCGCGCGCGAGAACTGGGAATCGACATCGCCAGAGTGCGCGGCAACGGCCCTCAGGGGCGGGTTACGGCCGAGGACGTCGAGGCCGTCGCTCGCTCCGGCGGGGTGGCTGTGGCGGCCAGCGCGACCGCTGGGTCGATGGCGACGGTGGATCCCACCGATCCCAGCGAGGTGGTCAAGGTGAGCCGCATGCGCGAGGCCATCGCGCGCAGGATGACCGAGGCGAACAGCACCATCCCCCACTTCTACCTCAGCACCAGGGTCGACATGGAGCGGCTGGTGCGGCTGCGCCAGGAGCTCAACGAACTGGGCGATCCCGGGACGCCCCGCTTCTCGGTGACCGACTTCATCGTCAGGGCCATGGCGCTTACCCTGCAGCGCTATCCGCAACTCAACGCGGCCTACGTGGGCGGTGAGCTCAGGCAGTTCTTCTCCAGCAACATCGCCCTGGCGGTGGCGGTCCCGGACGGGCTGGTCGCGCCTACCCTGCGCGCCTGCGAGTCGCTGTCTTTTGCCGAGCTGGCGCGGCGCGCTCACGATCTGGCCCAGCGCGCCAAGAGCAACCGCCTGCGCCCTGAGGAGATGGCCGGCGCTCACACCGCGATCAGCAACCTGGGGATGTTTGGGGTCAACCAGTTCGCCGCCATCGTCACCCCTGGTCAAGGCAGCGTGCTGGCGGTGGGAGAGGTGTCCGAGCAGCCGGTGGTCAGGGATGGAGCCCTGATCGCCGGTCGGGTGATGGAGATGACCCTGTCGATCGATCACAGAGTCACCGACGGAGCGCAGGGAGCCGAGGCGCTGGGCTATCTCCGCTGGTGCTTGGAGCATCCCGCGGTCTGCCTTATCTGAGCGGTCCTGGCGGATGTCGCCCCAACAGTTCAGGGAGTTGTGATGAAGGATCTGGCGATCATCGGGTCGGGGCCGGGCGGCTACGTGGCGGCGATCCGAGCCGCTCAGCTGGGGATGGCCGTGACGATCATCGAGGAGCAGGACACCCTGGGTGGGATCTGCCTCAACTGGGGCTGCATCCCCTCCAAGGCCCTGCTGCGCAACGCCGAGGTTCTGCGTCTGATTCAGGAGGCCGATCGCTTCGGCGTCGAGACCGGTCAAGTTCGTGCCGACTTCGGCGCGGCCATCTCCCGCAGCCGCGACGTGGTCAGCAAGCTGGTCAACGGGGTCGCCTTCCTGATGCGCAAGAACGGGGTGGAGGTGATCCGGGGACGGGGCCGGCTGGTCTCCGAGCAGACCATCGAGATCCAGCCCTCCGGTCAGACCGTGGCCGCCTCCCAGGTCGTGATCGCGACGGGCGCCAGGCCCAAGCTGCTGCCTGGGCTGGCTCCTGACGGGCGCAGCACCTACACCTATCGGGAGGCGCTGGAGCTGCGCCAGCTGCCGCGCAGCTGTGCGATCGTGGGCGGGGGTGCCATCGGGGCGGAGTTCGCCTACGTGTACTCCTCCTATGGTGTGCCGGTGACGATCATCGAAGCTCTTCCCCGACTCCTGCCGCAGGAGGACGAGGAGGTCTCCAAGGAGGTCACCCGGCAGTTCGAGCGCAGGGGGATCGGGATCAAGGTAGGCAGCCTGATCGGTAAGGCGGAGCGGGGAGGGGTGGGCTGGCAGCTCAGCCTGGAGAGCGGCGACATGGTCGAGGCGGAGATGGTGCTGACCGCGACCGGGGTCCAGGCCAACGTGGAGGACCTGGGTCTGGAGGAGTTGGGGGTGGTGGTGGAGCGTGGAGTCGTCAAGGTCGATGATCACCTGCGGACCAACATCCCGGGGGTGTTCGCCATCGGTGACGTCACCGGGCCGCCGCTGCTGGCCCACGCCGCCAGCGCCGAGGGGGTGATCGCGGTGGAGACCGCGGCCGGCCGGGAGGTGGCGCCCCTGGACAAGGATCTGGTCCCGCGCTGCACCTACTGCCAGCCTCAGGTGGCATCCACGGGTCTGACCGAGCAGCAGGCCAAGGACCGGGGCTTCCAGGTCAGGACGGGCAAGTTTCCCTTCTCGGCCAGCGGCAAGGCGATCGCGATGGGCGATACGACCGGTTTCGTCAAGACCGTGGTCGACAGCGCCACCGGCCGGCTGCTGGGCACCCACGCGGTGGGGTCCGAGGTCACCGAGCTGCTGCCGGAGATGGTCATGGCGGCCTGGTCAGGGGTTCGAGCGGACCAGTTCGAGGCCTTGGTGCATGCCCATCCGACCCTGAGCGAGGCCCTCAAGGAGGCGGCTCTGGCCGCCGACGGTCAGGCGATCCACATCTGAGGCTCCCAGGGCCCAGATCTCGGACTCAGAGCCCGGTTATGCGAATCCCCGTCTGAGCCCGGTGGAGGCGGTTGAGGCGGAGCAGCAAAGGAGTTATGCCCTCGCAGGCTCCTGCCACCGCCAGGCCGCCGGCGGCAACCGGCCGCAGCCCTGGGATCCGCGCCACCAGCGCGCGGACGACGTCGCAAGCGGCGGGGTCGTCGCCGCAGACCAGCACATCCTCATCCAGGACGTCGTCGAACCGCAGCAGCTGACCGGCGGCGACGGTGTGCAGGGCTCCGACCACCCGGGCGTCGGGGCAGATGGCCTGCACCAGCTGGGCGGCCGACCCGGCCTCTGGTCGAACCGCGGTCGGCACTCCCTTGTCGAACGCCATCGGTACCGCCGTCGACACCACCACCCGCCCGCCGTCCAGGCCGGTCAGCGCGGAGAGCTGGGCCGCCAGCGCGTCGTAGGGGATGGCGATGACCGTCAGCGAGGCCTGCTGGATCGCTCGCTGGTTCTCCGTTCCCACAATGGCGGCGGCGCTGGCCGGGAGCATTTCGCTGGTGGCGCGTGCCACCGCCTCGGCGCGGGCGCCGTCGCGGGAGCCCAGCCAGACCGTAATTCCGGCCACCGCCAGTCGCCCCGCCAACCCCCGTCCCAGGGGACCGGTGCCCCCGACCATCGCCACCGACTGGAGCTCATCATCAGACATCGCGTCTCCTAATAGGCCAAGCTGGAACCGGCATCCCGCAGCTCCTGTTTACGATAGCCGCAGTGAGTCCAGCAGCCAGCGCCTCGACCGGGCCCGCCCCGGCGCATCCGCAGCCGGCGGCGGCGGGCGGTAGCGACCTTCGGGTGGAGGTCAGCCCCGGGGCCCTGGCGGTGCTCCTCCCTCCCGGTGGGCTCAGCGCTGCCCAGGAGGCCTTCCAGGCCGCCGGAGGGGACGGACCGATCGGGGGGGGCAGCGGAGCGATACTCCTGCTGCTGGCGGGCGGGGCCGGAGTCCCTGCCGGCCTGGAGTCGCTGGGCGGGCTCACCCTGACCGCCGGTCGGCGGAGCTGGGATCTGGGTCTGGTCCACGCGGTCGGGTGGGAGGCATCAGCGCTTCCTGGGGCAGCCCTCCTCACCCTGGACCATGAGCAGGCCTCGCCGTCGCTGGCGGGCGAGGTCAGCCTGTGGGCCCTGTCAGGTGACCGGGTGGCGACGCTGCCGGTCGCTTGGGCTCAGGCTCTGGGGGGCGGCAGCGAGCCCGGGGAGGGCAGGCCCTGATCCACCGAGCCCTGGCCCCGTTCGACGCCCCGACCTGGTCGGCGGTGGTCGGCCAGCCCAGGATGAAGCTTGGCTTGCTTCTGGTGGCCGTGGATCCCGGCATCGGGGGGGTGTTGATCCGCGGCGAGCGGGGGACTGCCAAGTCAACCCTGGCCAGGGCGCTGGCGGGGGTTCTGCCACCTCGTCGGGTGGTGGTGGGGTGTCCCTACTCGTGCGATCCCACAGATGGCAATCTCTGTTCCGACTGCCGGGCGCGGGTGCGGGCCGGGGAGCCCCTGATTCTGGCCGAGGCGGCTACCCGGGTCGTCGAGTTGCCCTTGGGTGCCTCCGAGGACCGGGTGGTGGGCAGCCTCGACCTGGAGAGGGCGTTGAGGGAGGGGAACCGGGTCTTCCAGCCAGGGGTGCTGGCTGAGGCCAATGGTCAGATCCTCTACGTGGATGAGGTGAACCTCCTGGATCACCATCTGGTGGACGTGCTTTTGGACGCAGCCGCGATGGGGGTCAACGTGGTCGAGCGAGAGGGGATCTCGACGGCCCATCCCTCCCGCTTCGTCCTGATCGGGACCATGAACCCCGAGGAGGGCGAACTTCGGCCTCAGCTGCTGGACCGTTTTGGGCTCTGCGTCGATGTGGAAGGCCTGCGCGACGCTGCCCAGCGGGTGCTGGTGATGGAGAGGAACCAGCCCGGCCACCCGGCCGCTTCGGAGCCGGACCGGGCGCTCTCCGTCAGCCTGAGGAGGGCCCGGGAGATCCTGCCATCGGTGCGGGTGCCGATCGCGGTGGTCAGGACCGCGGCCGCGATCGCGGTGGATCAGCAGGTCGTCGGCCATCGCGCCGATCTGGTCCTCTACAGAGCCGCCCGGGCCCGCCGCGCTCTCCGCCTGGCCGAAGAGGGGGCCGACGCGACGGATTCTGAGGTCTCCCTGGAGGACCTGCTGGAGGTGTCGGAGCTGGTCCTGGTGCATCGCCGCCGCTCCATGGGCGGTGGCGGGATCCCGGCTCAAGCCGGGGAGGCGGTGGACCCTTCGGCCGGCGTTGAGGGAGGGCCCGTTCCCGCCACGCCAACTGCGGCAACGGCGGAGGTGGGTGGGCCGGCCGGCCCCGAGACAGATGAGGCTCCCTCCACTGAGAGCGGGGCATCCAGCGCCGGACCGGAGCAGGAGGGGGGCGCCACCTCTGGTAGCCCCGGTCCTGGCACAGCGGTCGAGGTGGAGGTCGCGGACGCCAGCCCGGCGGGCCGGATCCAGCTTCCCAAGGAGCGGCTGCGGCGGCATGGCAGCGGCCGGCGGAGCCAGACCGCCTCGCGCGACCGGAGGGGACGGTACGTCGGTGCGGCGGTGGTGGAGAGGACCACCGACCTGGCGCTCGACGCGACCCTGCGGGCCGCTGCGCCGCACCAGCGCGGTCGGAGGGAGGGGAACGTGGAGGCGCCGCGGCTGGCCATCCAGTTGGAGCGGCGCGACCTGCGCCAGAAGATCCGCCAGCGCCGCATCGGCAACCTCATCGTCTTCTTGGTCGACGCTTCCGCGAGCATGGACGCGGAGCAGCGCATGGACGCCACCAGATCCGCCGTCCTGGCCCTGCTCAAGGACGCCTATGTGCACCGGGATAGGGTCGCCATGATCTCCTTTTCGGGGCGTGCCGCCAAGACCGTGCTGCGCCCCACCGCCAGCGTCGACCTGGCCGAGCGCCAGTTGACCAGGCTGGCGGTGGGCGGCACCACCCCGCTCACCCAGGGGCTGGTGTCCGCGCTGGATCTGATCCGCAATGAGCGGATGCGCGACCCCGAGGTGCTCCCGCTTCTGGTTCTGATCAGCGACGGGAGGGGCAACATCAGCATGCGTGGGGAGGAGCCACTGGTGGAGGCTCAGCAGGCCGCCGCGGCGGTCCGCCGGGAGCAGATTCGAGCCCTGGTGATCGACTCCGCCCGCGACCACCTGCACCCTCAGGGAGCAACCGCCACCGCCACTGAGCACCGGTCCCCTGGGTTCGCCGGCTACGCCTTCAACGCCTGCGCAGACCTGGCGGAGCGGATGGGAGCGCAGTATTTCGGCCTCTTCGACGTCTCCGAGCAGGGGATTCTGCGACCGGTGGCGGAGGCGCTCCGCCGCTCCGGCTGATTCCGCCGGTCGCGGGGCACGCCTCTGCGACAATTGGGGAGATGAGTGAGTACCGCCAGGTCTATCCCTTCACCGCCCTGGTCGGCCAAGACCAGATGCGCCTGGCGCTGGAGTTGAACGCCGTCAATCCCGCCATTGGAGGGGTCCTCATCCGGGGCGAGAAGGGCACCGCCAAGTCCACCGCCGTGAGAGCGCTCGCGCGGCTCCTGCCCCAGCTGGAGGTGGTCCGCGGCTGTCACTACGCCTGTGACCCCAACTCCCTCCACCTCTGCCAGGACTGTCAGGCGCGGATCTCCGGCGGGGAGTCTCCGCTGCCCAGTGAGACCCGGCGCATGAGGGTGGTGGAGCTGCCCATCAACGCCTCCGAGGACCGGGTGGTGGGCAGCATCGACCTGGAGGCGGCGATCAAGTCCGGGGAGCGCCGCTTCGAGCCCGGGGTGTTGGCGGAGGCCAACCGTCAGATCCTCTACGTGGACGAGGTCAACCTTCTCGACGACCACATCGTGGACGTGCTCCTGGATGCCGCGGCGATGGGGGTCAACGTGGTGGAACGTGAGGGGATCTCAGTCTGGCACCCGGCCCGGTTCATCCTGGTCGGGACCATGAACCCGGAGGAGGGGGATCTCCGCCCCCAGCTGCTGGACCGCTTCGGACTCTGCGTCGATGTGCGAGGAATCTCCGATGTGGCCGAGCGGGTCGAGATCGTGCTCCGGCGGGAGCAGTTCGAATCGGACCCCGAGGCTTTCAGCGACACCTTCTCGGAGCAGGAGGACGAGGAGCGTGACCGCATTCAGAGGGCCATCGGCAATCTGGACCGGGTCGAGGTCGCTCGGCCGGTCCTGGAGGCGATCGCCAGGCTGGCCATCGCCCTGGAGGTGGATGGGCACCGGGCGGACTTGGTGGCTCGCAAGGCTGCTCAGGCCCTGTCCGCGCTCGAGGGCCGCACCCACGCGGGGGTGGCCGAGGTCGCGGCGGTGGCGCCGATGGTGATGGCGCATCGGATAAGAAGCCAGCCCGGCCAGCGGCTCCACGACGTGTCCGAGGTGGCCCGTCGCATCCTGGGAGAGTCATGAGGGTGGCTGAGTTGTCACGATCGGTGGTGGAATCCGTCACGGGCGAGTCACCGCCGGGTGAACTCTCACCGCCGGCTGCTAGCTTGGCCTGGCCGGCCGTGGCGTGGGGACCGTCCTCCCACTTCGGTGGGACCTCCACCACGGCCGGCATTCCCCCGCGCCCAACCTGGTGTCGAGACCTTGGCTGAGCCTGACGTCGACCTCTCCGACCTGTTGCCGAAGGTCCCCTTCGAGGAGCTCATCAGGCGCTCCGCGCTGGGCCTTCCGGGCCAGCCCCCAGTGGAGGTGGGCCTGCGTCAGCCCCGGTTTGGGGAGGCGACCGGCCGGCCGTGGAGCAATCGCCAGATGGCTCTGAGGCGCGCCCTCGGCGGGGTTCTCTACCCCGCCAGCAAGGGGGAGCTGCTGGAGCAGACCAGGCGCTGGTTGAGGACGTATCCGGCCCTCTGGGAGGAGCTGGGGCGCCTGCCCGAGCAGGTCTACGGTGGGGAGATGGATGCTCTGCGAGCGCTCGAGTCCGAGCCCGCCCCCGAACCAGTGGATGATCATTCCACGGGCGGCGGGAACCCCTCGGGGAGCGAGGCGAACCAGTAGCCCTGGGCTTTGAAGTCGACCGCCACCGCACCCTGGCGAAAGGCAGCTTCGAGTCCTCGGCGCAAGGCGCCGTAAGCCGGTGTGATCATCCTCGGCGCCCGCGGGTCGAGTAGAGCCGGGGGCACTTCCACCAGCAGCTGGGCATCGGCGCGGGGCAGCGCCAGCGCCCGGGACCGGGCCTCATCGAAATGCCACTCGACCACCATCCGGTCGCTGGGCCGGCCCTTGTTGAGCAGGTCGCTGCGGCTGCCGTAGTAGTTGCGATGGAACCGTCGGCCTATGGCTCCCAGGCGGTTGAGGTTGAAGTGGGCATTGCGCCCCTGACCGGGGTCAAAGGTCCAGACCATCAGATCCAGGCCCTGTGCCGTCGCCCGTCGGCGCTGGCCGAGTTTTAAGGCCCGGCCGATCCCAGAGTCCCGGGCCTGCGGCAGCACTCCGGCCGCATGGGATCGGTGGTAGAGGCGGCCGTCACGGCTCCGGCCGGTGAATCCGTAGGCGAACCCGACAGGCGCGCCGCGCGCGCTGGCCAGCAGCACGATTCCGCCGGCGGCCGACATCGCCTTCAGCAGCGAACTGGGCGCGGCCACCTCCTGGGTGCCCCAGATTTCGGCCTGCAGTGAGGCCACCTCCTCCAGGTCGGCCGAGGAGCGAGCCAGGCGAACGCCATAATCGAGGATCAGATGACCTCCCAGAAGATCGCGCGCATCCGCAACTTCTCCATCATCGCGCACATCGACCACGGCAAGTCCACCCTCGCCGACCGCCTCCTGGAGCTGACCGGGACGGTGAGCGCCCGGGACATGACCGCCCAGGTCCTGGACACCATGGACCTGGAGCGAGAGCGGGGCATCACCATCAAAGCCCAGGCGGTGCGGATGCCGTATCGAGCGCTGGACGGACAGGACTACGAACTCAACCTCATCGATACCCCCGGGCACGTGGACTTCGCCTATGAGGTCTCCCGGGCCCTGGCGGCCTGCGAGGGGGCCCTGCTGGTGGTCGACGCCAGCCAGGGAATCGAGGCGCAGACCCTGGCCAACGTCTACAAGGCGCTGGAACTGGGCCTGGAGATAGTTCCGGTGGTCAACAAGATCGACCTACCTCAGGCCGAGCCCGAGGCCGTCGCCCGGGAGATCGAGGCGGTGATCGGGATCCCCGCCGAGCAATGCCTGCTGGTGTCCGCCCGGACCGGGGCGGGGGTGGAGCAGGTGCTGGAGGCGGTGGTGGGGGTGCTGCCGCCTCCCCAAGGTGATGCCGACGCCCCGTTGCGGGCGCTGATCTTTGACTGCAAGTACGACGCCTATCGCGGGGTGGTTGTCTACACCCGGATCGTGGACGGGGCCCTTCGCTCGGGCAGCCAGATCCGGATGATGGCGGGCCGCGGGGTGTTCACGGTGGACGAGGTTGGGGTCTTCCGGCCAGGGATGGAGGCGGTCGACGAGCTGCGGTCCGGCGAGGTCGGTTACGTGATCGCCTCCATCCGCAACGTTCGCGACAGCAAGGTCGGCGACACCATGACCGATGCCCAGAAGGGGGCCGCCGCTCCTCTACCCGGGTACCGCCAGGCCAGCCCCATGGTCTGGGCCGGGCTGTTTCCCATCGAGAGTGACAGCTACCAGGATCTGAAAGAGGCGCTGGAACGACTCCAGCTCAATGATGCGGCACTCGCCTTCGAGCCGGAGACCTCCGCCGCGCTGGGCTTCGGCTTCCGCTGTGGGTTCCTGGGGCTGCTGCACATGGAGATCGTCCAGGAGAGGTTGGAGCGGGAGTTCGACCTGGAGTTGATCACCACCGCTCCTTCGGTCGCCTACCGGATCCAGATGCGCGATGGTACGACTCTGGAGATCGACAACCCCGACCAGTTGCCCGACCCGGGCCAGCTGGAGTGGATCGAAGAGCCCAGGGTCAAGGTGGAGGTGGTGGCTCCGCGCGAGTACCTGGGCGGGCTGATGGAGCTGTGCCAGGAGCGCCGAGGAGAGTTCGTCCATTTGGAGTACCAGCCCGGAGAGCGAGCCTTGCTCACCTACGACCTTCCCTTGGGCGAGATCATCCACGACTTCTACGACCAACTCAAGTCGCGTAGCCGGGGCTACGCGTCCATGGACTACCAGCTGGCCGGCTACCGCCGGGAGCAGTTGGTCAAGCTCGACATCCTGGTCGCGGGCGGCAAGATCGACGCCCTGTCGGCGATCGTTCACCGCCAGCAGGCCAGCAACCAGGGCCGCCGCCTGGTCCAGCGGCTCAAGGAGGTCATCCCTCGGCAGCTGTTCGAGGTGGCCCTGCAGGCCGCCATCGGGGGCAAGGTGGTCGCCCGCGAGACGGTCCCGGCTCTGCGCAAGGACGTGCTGGCCAAGTGCTACGGCGGCGACATCACCAGGAAGCGCAAGTTGCTCGAGAAGCAGCGGGAGGGGAAGCAGCGGATGAAGCGCGTGGGCAGCGTGGAGATTCCTCAGGAAGCCTTCATGGCGGTGCTGTCGCTTGACCGCTGAGGCGGGGCCGGGCCATCCCCACTCTCTGTACGTGCACGTGCCCTTCTGCAGCCGCCGCTGCCCTTACTGCGACTTTGCCATCCATGTCGGTGGGGCGGACATTCAGGATCGCTACACGCGGGCGGTCGTCAAGGAGCTGGGGCGGCTCCGCGCGGCTCCGCTGAAGCTTGACACCGTCTACCTGGGAGGTGGTACCCCCTCCCGGTTGCGCCCCGAGCTGCTCAGGGCGGTAATGGAGGCCGTGTTCTCCGAATTCGTGGTGGCGGCCGGCGCCGAGGTGACGATCGAGGCGAATCCGGAGGATCTGACCGAGGAGCTGGCCCGAGCCTGGCTGGAGTTGGGGATCAACCGCCTGTCCTTGGGAGTCCAGAGCCTGGATGCCACCACCCTGGGTTGGTTGGGCCGGGGCCACGATGCGGATCGAGCCGAGTCAGCGCTCGACGCCGCCCGCGAGGCGGGATTCCACAACATCAGCTGCGATCTGATCTACGCGATCCCCGGCCAGTCCGTCTCCACCTTGGAGATGGGACTCCGCCGCCTGCTGGAGCATCGGCCGACACACGTGTCGTGCTACGAGCTCACGGTCGAGCGGGGCACGCCGCTGGCCCGTCAGATCCAGTCCGGTACCAGGCCGGGGCCACGGGTAGAGGACTTCCTGGAGCAGCGCGGGGTGGTGGGGAGAGTGCTGGCGGAGGCGGGCCTGGAAATGTACGAGGTCTCCAACTACGCTCTCCCCGGGCACCGCTCCCGGCACAACCTCGCCTACTGGAGCGGGGCTCCCTACCTGGCAGTTGGCCCCGGGGCTCACGGTTTCCTGGGACCAGAGGACAGCCCTCGGGTGGGGCTGGAGCCGCAGGGAGTGGCCCTGCGGTACTGGCATCTCCGAGACACCGCGACCTACATCAGATCCGTGGAGGCGGGGCAGCGGGGCCTGGGTGGCCATGAGTGGCTGGGCTCCGCCGAGCTGGAGCTGGAGCGGCTGGCCTGCGGCCTGCGGCTCAGCCGGGGTGTTCGGCTGGGCTCGCCAAGCCAGCTGGCCCGCGCCGAAGAGCTTGCCGAGCTTGGCCTCCTGAGAGTAGACGGCGGTCTGGTTCGCGCCACCGAGCGTGGCTTCGAGGTGCTGGACCGGGTCACCCTGGAGCTGAGCTCGGCCTGAGCAGGGCTCAGCCGGTGGGCAGCCGCAGCCCGAAGAGATGCGGTAGTAGCACTCCCAGCAGGTATCCCGCCAACGCCGCCCCCGCCCCAACTCCCAGCACCTCGGCCCCGCCGACCCAGAGGCGCTGACCGATGATCCAGGCCTTGCCGATGCCCACCAGCAGCAGGGCGGCGGCGGAGAGCGCCAGCGAGAGCGCCACCGCTGGAATCCCAGTGAGGAAGATGAACGGCACTATGGGGACCACCGCCCCCAACAGAAAGGTCGCGGCCATCACGAACCCGTCCCGGACCGGCGAGTCCTGGGGGTCGCTGGAGATACCCAGCTCCTTTTCGATGTGGGTCTCCTCCCACAACTTGGGGTACTCGGCCAACGCCCGGGAGAGCTCGTGGGCGGTGGGCTCAGGCACTCCTCGCTCCATCAGGATCTCCACCATCTCCTGGTGTTCCTCGACCGGTCGGGTCTGCAGCTCGTCCCTCTCTTTGTGGATGGCGCTCCGTTTCAGGTCTCTCTCGGCGCAGGCCGCGAGGTAGGCTCCGGTCCCCATTGACACCATCCCCGCGAGGGCCCCGGCGAGGCCCGCGATGAGGATGGTGGTGTGGGCCACGGCCGCCCCGGCGGCGGCGGTGGCGACCCCGGTCGTCAGCCCCATGGTGGTGAGGATGCCGTCCTGCACCCCGAACACCACCTCCCTGACGCCTGCTCGACGCGCCAGCTGCTCCCGCTCGGATTGACCTGAGCCCGAGAATGGGTTGAGCAGGGCCAGCCAGCCATCTGTCCTGGACACGGTGGGGGGCGACATTGCCAAATGGTACCGTGACCAAGTGCATGTCCAGATTGGGCTCGACCAAGGTCCGATATAGACCGGCTCCCGAACACCGGTGCTAAACTCGACTTAGCACTCTACGCCAGGGAGTGCTAAAGAGCCACTGGAGTTGCCTCGATGGATCAGCGCAAGGAACGGATTCTGGGAGCGGTGGTCTCGGACTACACCGAGACCGTGGTTCCGGTAGGTTCGCATGCCCTGGCCGCTCGCTACTTCCTGGAGCTGAGCTCAGCCACCATTCGCAACGAACTCTCGGAGCTGGTGGACGACGGCTTCCTGGCCCAGCCGCACGCCTCCGCGGGGAGGATTCCAACCGATCTGGGTTACCGTTACTTCGTCGACTTCCTGTTGCCGCAGGAGATCGTGGAGCCGCCACTCCGCCGCCAGGTGCGTCAGAGCTTCGATGCCGCTGACCCTGACGTGGAGTCGATCCTGGAGCTGGCCGCAGCGACCCTCAGCCGGCTCAGTGACAACGTGGCGCTGGTGACGGGTCCCAGCAACACCCAGGCCCGCCTGATGCATGTGGAGCTGGTGCTGGCCCGGCCGGGCCAGGCGCTGCTGATCACCGTGGCCAACGGCAACTCCGTGCACCAGCGGGCGGTGGAGGTGGACCCGACCCTGGACCAAGCGGGACTGTCCGAAATCGCGAATGCCCTCACCAACACCTACTCCGGGCTGACCGCCGTGTCCATCGGAGAGACCATGGAGCGCCAGGGGCTTCCCGGCGGGCTGGTGGAGGAGTTGGTGCGGGGGCTGCGGCAGATGGAGACCAGGGCGTCCCTGGTCATTCATGACGGAGTGCGCAATCTGGTCCGCAATCCCGAGTTTGAGGATCCCAACCGGCTGCGTACCGTGCTGGAGGTGCTGGAAGCCCAGCGGATCCTGGCTGCAGTGGTGAGCGAGCTGGCGCCGCGGGTCGGCATGCAGGTCGTGATCGGGCACGAGAATCGACTCCAGGAGCTCCAGGACTGCAGCCTGGTGCTGACCAGCTATCGGGCCGGCGATCACCTCTGGGGTACCCTGGGAGTCGTGGGGCCAACTCGGATCCGCTACGGCCGGGTGGCAGCCCGCCTACAGCTGGTCTCGCAACTGACCGGCGAGGCCCTGAGCCGACTCTTGACGTGAGCCCGAACTTCCCACCGGAGGCTGACTTGCCAATCGAACCTAGAGAACCGGACTCTGAAGCCGGTCGCGATCAAATCGAGGAACCCGAGCCGCAGTCCCAGGAGCTGGAGAGGGAGCTGGAGCAGACCAAGTCGGCGTATCAGCGGCTGGCTGCCGATTTCGAGAACTACAAGCGGCGCAAGACCCAGGAGACGCAGGACCTGGCCCGCTACGGGTCGGCGGCGCTGCTGGCCGCGATCCTTCCCGCGCTGGACAACTTGGCTCGAGCGGTGGCCCACATCGACCCTGGCGCCCAGGACGGGCTGTCAGAGGGGCTGCGCCTCACCCTGCGCCAGCTGGAGGAGGCGCTCCTGTCCCAGGGCGTGGAGAAGGTCGCCTCCGTGGGCGAACGCTTCGACCCCCGGGTGCACGACGCCGTGTCCACCGTGGCCGGGGAGGGGGTGGATCACGACACGGTGGTGGCGGAGCTGCTGCCCGGGTACCGGCTTCACGAGCGGGTGGTCAGGCCGGCCCAGGTGACTGTCGCCCAGGCGAGCCCTCCGGTGCCCTTCGGGCAAGGCAACCCGGGTGAACCTGAGACGGGCGACCGTCTCGAGGCCCCCGAGGTCACGGACTTCTCCGCCTGATGCCCCAGACCCAGCGCGACTACTACGAGGTCCTGGGCGTGGACCGCCAGGCCAGCCCGGAGGAGTTGAAGCGCGCCTACCGCAAGCTGGCGATGCAGTATCACCCCGACCGCAACGGCGGAGATCCCGGCGCCGAGTCGCGCTTCAAGGAGGTGGGCGAGGCCTACCAGGTCCTCTCCGATCCCCAGCGGCGGCAGCGCTACGACACCTATGGGCCGGCGGGAGATGGTTTCGCGGGTGGATCTGGGGCCTTCAACTTCCAGTCGGCTTTCGACCTCTTCGACATGTTCTTCGGCGGAGCCGGCCAGCCCCGCCAGCGCGGCGGGCCGAGGCGGGGATCCGACCTCAGGCTGCACGTCACCATCGAATTCCAGGAGGCAATAACCGGGGTCCACCGAACCTTCGAGGTCTCCAAGCCCGCCAGCTGCCTCGAGTGCGGCGGCAAGGGGGCCGCATCGGGAACGGCGGCCAGTGTTTGCAAGGAGTGCCAGGGGCGCGGCCAGGTCCAGCGGGTGCGGCAGTCACTGCTCGGCCAGATGGTCACGGTGGAGCCATGTCCGCGGTGCCAGGGTGAGGGCCAGGTGATCGAGTCTCCCTGCCCCGCCTGTCATGGTCAGGGGCTGGTGGACGCCGACAAGTCGATCGAGGTCCAAATCCCGGCCGGGGTGGACAACGAGATGCAGGTGCGGGTGCCGGGAGAGGGCGCCGCCGGGCCCCGCGGTGGCCCTCCTGGAGACCTCTTCCTGGTCATCACCGTCCGGCCCCACGAGCAGCTGGTTCGACGGGGGATGACGATCGTCTATGAGTGCCCCATCTCCATCGCCCAGGCGGCCCTGGGCGACACCATCGAGGT
This sequence comes from bacterium, assembly GCA_021795235.1. GTDB lineage: Bacteria > Chloroflexota > Dormibacteria > Aeolococcales > Bog-877 > AG-12. The sequence goes on along the minus strand of JAJYPP010000010.1, from coordinate 30,354 downwards.
GCCCACCGTCGACGGGCCGGCCACGATGACGGTCAAGCCCGGGACCCAGTACGGAGAGCAGGTGCGGCTGCCGGGCAAGGGAGCACCCGACCCGCGCACGGGCCGGCGGGGTGACCAGGTGGTCCGCCTGCGAGTGGTGGTCCCGACCAAGCTGACCGACCGCCAGCGCCATCTGCTGCGGGAGCTGGCGCCTCCCGACGGCAAGCCCCACCCAGTGCGCCGGGGATTCTTCGAGCACATCAAGGACGCCATCGGCATTTGACGCGCGCGGGTGGTTTAGGCCGCCGGCGACGTGGGGTAAGGCGTAAGTGGGATGGCTTCATCCCCCCAGACGCACTGGGCAAAGATGAAGACGGAGGTGTTCCGATGGCTCGCTGGGATCCATGGAGCGACTTGTTCAACTTGCAGAATGAGGTGGCCCGCTGGGCCAATGAGGCCTTTGGCAACGGCGCCTTGATCGGACCAGTGGGGGCGGGAGGAAGGAGTCTGGCGGCCACCGCCCCCACCGCGTATCTGCCCCTCGACATCCGGCAGAAGGACAGCGAGTTCGTGATCGAGGCCTCGGTCCCCGGGTTCACTCCCGAGGAGGTGGAGATCACCGCTGACCAGGGCGTGCTGACCATCCGCGGGGAGCGCAAGGCGGAGCGTTCCGACGAGATGGAGGGCAGCTACCTGCGCCGGGAGCGTAGCCACCACTCCGTTGTCCGCCAGCTCACCCTGCCCGCTGACGTGAAGGAGGACCAGATCCGCGCCAGCTTCCTCAACGGGGTGCTGACGGTGACCATCCCCCGGGCGGCGGTTCCGGCGCCGCGGCGCATACCGGTGCACAGCGGGTCCGCCGCGGCCGAGCCGGATGTCATCGAGGCGGCTGCTGCGCAGAGCTGATCTGCGGACGACACGGCGGGGGGTCCCGGCGGTGGCACCGGGATCTCCCGCCTTCTTTCTCTCGCCACCGGGTTACTCTCCTCCGGTTCGGTCCTGGGGCAGTTGCCACCGGTCACGCTCCGGCCAGGGTAGCCCCCAGTTGTGGCTGCAGCTGCCGCGCCAGGGCTTCGGGGCTGCGCACCATGAACGGCTCGTCCAGCAGGTGGTGCCAGGCCGTGGTGTCGGAGCCTTGGATCGAGGGATTGAAGTAGATTCGGGGGGACAGCCGCGCATGCAGCCGAAAGTGGCTCTGGCGCTCCCCGGCCGGCTCGGAGTAGAAGGCGAGGTTGAAGGCCGCGACCCCCTCAGCTGAGAGAAAGGCCAGGGATGTGCAGATCCCCCTGGCGAACTCTGAGATCGCGGGCGGTCCCAGGTCGGTCAGCCTGCGGCACTCGGGGAAGACCACCATGATGTCGGAGACAACGCTCCTGGACACGAACGGCGTGAGCCAGGCGCTGTGCGCGGCCCGGGCCAGAAAGCGCTCTCCCAGGTGCTCCTCCTCGGCTACCAGGAGGTTCCAGAACGAACTGCCGGTTCGGCGGTGGAAGGCGCGACTGCAGCGGAGCTCTTCCTCCAGCAGGGCCCCGGGCCTATCGGTGGAAAAGCCCTGGAGATGGGCGTGGACCTGGGTCGCTCCGGCAGGCGGCATGTAGTTCCAGGTGACCACCGAGTAGGTCCCGCGCGCGACCGGTTCAAGGCGGGAGAAGTACTCGATCAGGGCGGTGAGGCCATCGGCCAGGTGGTGGGCCCGGAACTCCTCGGGACGCAGGAAGTGATCACGAGTCAGGACCACCACCACGCTGTGCCGGTCGTAGGGGCTGAGGTTGGGGAAGAGCACCGCCTCCCCGACTTGGATCCGCCCCGAGCCGGCGATGCTGGCGGGCAGATGGGGAGTCACCAGTTCGATGCGTTCGGGACAGAACGGGCAGCCCTCCCGGCTCTGGCGGACGGACGGCGCGAGGTCCGGGGCCTGCAGCCGGAAGCCCTGGAAGTGGGCCAGTCTGCCACTGCGCCGGGTGAGGGGATCCCGTCGCAGCTCGACCCTCACGGTCACCGGGTACAGCTTCCCGCTCGGATCCGGGGCCAGGTAGGAGGCTGAGCGAGGCTGCCTCGAAAAGCGCAGCGCGGGACCGGGGGGTTGGGCGGCCGAGTTGTTCACAGGCGGGGCGGCTCCAGGTCGCCGGCGCGCTGCAGGAGCACGGTGGCGGCCACGGTCGAGGCCAGCAGCGTTCGCAGGTTTCTCGGACCCAATGAGACCGCGATCGCCCCCTCGGCTCGCAGCTCGTCCAGCTCAGCGGGAGCCAGACCACCCTCGGGGCCGATGACCAAAGCCGTGGCCTGGCTCGGGTCCCATGGGGCCGAGACCAAGGAGACCGCAGCGCTCCGTTGGTCGCAGGCCAGCAATTGGGCTGACTCCTCCTGTTGGCGCACTGCTCGCACCGCATGCAACAGCGGCAGAGGGTCTGAGATCCGGGGGGCTTGGTGCCGGCGGGCCAGCTGGGCGGCCTCCCTGGCGACTCGCTGCCACCTGACCCTCTTGGCTCGGCCCTGCTCCGGGTCGAGCCGGGGAATCGTGCGCTCGGTGAGGATCGGCCAGACCGACATGACGCCCAGCTCGGCCAGACGCTCGCACACCTCCGTCATCCCCTGGCCCTTGGGGATGGCCTGGAGAACGTGCAATCTTGCTCGCGGCTCGCGCTGGCAGGTGCTCTCGGCCACGACCCTGGCCACGACCCTGGTGGGGCCCACCTCCTCCAGCACGGCCTCCCGCTCGCGACCCACCTCCTGAACCAGGGTCACCCTGGCGCCCGGGGCAAGACGCAGGGAGCGGGAGATGTGCCATGCGTCGTCGCCGTCGATGTTGATCAGGTTCCCAACCCCCTCGGGCCCAGCTTCCACGAAGAAGGTCGGCACCGCCTGAGTCTACTTCGCTCCGTGGCTGGGGCGGCTTCAGGGGCCTCGTACCATGGAGTCATGGATTGGCCAGAGGAGAGCGTGACCCGGCGGGTGGAGGTCGAGCCGGGGGTCCAGCTTGCCGTTCACGAGGTGGGCGAGGGGGCGCCGCTGCTGCTGATACCCGGGCTGGGGACCGACCACCACGCGTTTGTCTGGAACATCTCGAGCCTCGCCCGCCACTGGCGGTGCCTGGTGTTGGACCAGCGCGGCATCGGCCTCTCCGATTCCAGCCCCGGTCCCTACACCATGGAACTGCTCGCGGACGACGCCGGCCGGGTCGTGGCGGAGCTGGCCCCCGAGGGGGCGTTCGTGTTCGGTGTCTCGATGGGCGGTATGGTCGCCCAGCACCTCGCGCTGCGCCATCCGGAGGCAGTTGCAGGCTTGACCCTGGGTTGCACCGGGCCGGGGGGCAGACTGGCCGTGCGTGCCGATCCCGCCGACACCAGACTCCTGCTGGGCGGGGATGCCCGGGAGCCGGGGCTCGCCTATCGGGTGGCCTGCCAGGTTCTGTACGAGCGCCGCTGGCGCGAGCAGCACCCGGATGTCATCGAGGACGCGGTCCACTGGCGGGCCACGCATCCGGTCCGGGCGGGGGTGTTCGCGGCCCATTGGGAGGCCATCCGCCACCATGACACGGGACTTCGCCTGGGCCAGATCTCAGCGCCCACCCTGGTGCTTCACGGGACTGCCGACGTGGTGATGCCGCCCGGCAACGGCTCGCTGCTGCACGAGCGGATTCCGGGATCGGTGCTGGCCTGGCTCCCCGGCCGGGGCCACATGTTCTTCCAAGAGGACCCGGCCGCCACCCTTCGGGAGCTGGAGGCGCATTTCCGGCCCGCCGCCGCCCGGCTGCGGTAGCCGCGACCCCGGTGGGCCGGCCAGGGCGGAGTGCAAGGTCGGCAGTGGGGCCGCCTTCCCGATACAATCACGGTTCGGCGGCGGCGGGGTCCGGCCATGAGCCCGGTTGAGTTGATACGTGCTGGAGGAGGTGACATCCACTGTCGGAGGTAAAGCTGCGGGAGGGAGAGTCGTTCGAGAGCGCTCTTCGTCGCTTCAACAAGAAGATCAAGCAGAACGGCATCCTCACCGAGGTGCGGCGTCGCGAGTTCTACGAGAAGCCGAGCATTCGTCGCAAGAAGAAGACCATGGCGGCCCGGAAGCGGCGGGCCAAGCAGGCATAGCCGCCGCGGAGACGGGCGCGGTGGCTGTGAGTTGTTCACGGGCCCTGAGCCCAGCCCACCGGGAGCAGGCGCGACGGGCCGCCATTGGCCCCTTGCTGAAGGGGGCGCTGCAGGATCTTGGACTCCAGGAGCATGGCCTCGGTTGCAGACTGACCACTGCCACCGCCGTCCAGCGCCTGAACCGGCGGTTCGCGGATTCCGATAGCCCCACCGATGTGCTCGCGTTTCCCGCGGCCGACCTGGTCCCCGGGTCCGGCTTCCGGCTGCCCCCGGACGGTCCCGGAGGCTTGGGCGATATCGTGATCGCGATTCCGATCGCCCTCGAGCAGGCCGGCAGGCTGGGCGGCGATCCCCAGGCGGAATTGCGCCTGCTGGCGATGCACGGGCTGCTGCACCTGTTGGGCCATGACCATCAAGACCCTGAGGATGCCGAGCGGATGACCCAGGCGACCAGGCAGCTGCTCGCGCGCGACGCCGCTCGTCGCGGCCTGCTCCCGCCGCCGGTGCCGTCATTGCGGCCGCGGACGTGAGCGACCATCCATGGCTGGTGCTGGGCCTGGGCAATCCCGAACCTGAACACGCGGGCCAGCGCCATAACGTCGGCTTCGATGTGGTGCGGCTGCTGAGTTCCCGACTCGGCACCAGGCTGGGTCGCTACCACGGCCCGGCCTGGCTGGCGCGCGCCAGCTGGCTGGGCCGGGAGGTTCTCTTGGCTCAACCCAGGACCTACATGAACGAGTCGGGGATCGCCGGGGCCCACCTGACCAGAACCCTGGGGATCGGGCTGGAGCGGGTGCTGGTGGTCTACGACGACCTCGACCTGCCGCTGGGCCGGCTGCGCCTTCGCGCATCGGGGAGTCCCGGTGGCCACAATGGGATTCGGTCACTGCAGGCCCACTGGCGATCCAAGGACTTCGCTCGAGTGAGGGTGGGGATCGGTCGACCGCCGGCGGGGGTGGATCCCATCGAATATGTCCTGGGCAGGCCCCAGGGCGCCGACCGGGAGTACCTCACGGCCACCGTGGAGCGGGCGGCCGACGCGGTCCTGGTAACCGTCGAGAGCGGCTTGGAGGAGGCTATGAGCCGGTTCAACCGGCCCGAGCAGAACCCGCCCGAGGCGGAGGCAACCGGCGGTGGGTGAGCGGGATGGGTCGGGAGCCGATCTGGCCACGACTCTGATCGGGAGGCTGACCAAGCATGCGGTGGGAACCGCCCTGCGCCGCTGGGGCGATGCCGGCTTCGGGCACGCTCGCATTGGCGGGGTCATTCACGCCGGGACCCCTCTGCTGGCGGTCCTCGCCCAGACCTTGCTGAAGCGTCCCGTATGCCTGCTGGTGTCGGAGCCGGAGGCAGCCTGGGAGGAGGTGGTGACCTGGCTGGGGTCAGCTCACGGGGTGAGCTTGTTCCCGGCCCCGGACACCTTGCCATTCGATCGGGTCGCGCCGTCCGCGGCCGTGGTCCGGCACCGGTTGGAAACCCTGCGGGCCCTTCGCGGCTCCGCTCCCGGGTTGGTCGTGACCTCCCCGGAGGCGGTGTTGCGCCCCACCTTGTCGCCGGAGTGGATGGGTAGCTGGCGGGCCGAGCTCGCCCCCGGCGCGGAGATCCCGCTGGCGACGATGGCGGCCCTGCTCTTGGAATCGGGCTACCGGCAGGAGTCGATCGCCACCCAACCAGGGGACTTCGCCCGGCGCGGGGGGATCGTCGATTGCTTCCCACTCGACAACCGCCCCTGGCGCGCGGAGTGGGACGGTGATCGGATCGCCGGTCTCTGGCGCCTCGATCCGGAGACGCAGGGCTCGCGAGCCAGGCTGGAGCAAATTTCGCTGATGCCGGCCCGGGAGTTCGCCCTGGACCGGGCGACACTGGACCGAGCCGGTGCCACGATCCGGGGCTGGAACCTGGATCAGCTGCGCCAGGATGTCCGCGACCGCTGGGAGTCGGATCTGGATCTGATCTCATCCGGGGGGCTGCCCGATCCAGTGGACGCGCTGGGTCCACTGCTCTGCGACCCCAACTGGACCCTGCTGGCGCACCTGCCGGAGCAGACCGTGTTCATCACCGAGGACTGGGGCCGCCTCCAGCGACAGGCGACAGGCTGGCTGGGGGAGGTAGGGCAGATCCATCTGGCCGAGGCTCAGCGTGGTGAGGTCCCGGAGGCGCTGACGCTGGGAGTGGCTGCGCTCTCCCAGCTTGGTGAGCGACTCGAATCCGCCGCCTGGCTGGACTTGGCCCGGGAGGTGGGCGACGGCTGGCTGGTGGACGATGCCGGAATTACCGCCGCCGCCACCTTCGCGGGAAGCATGGACGAGTTCGCCAGGTGGGCGACCGAGCTCCGGCACGGTGGGGGTGCCGCAGTGGCCCTGGGGCTGCAAGAGGAGAGGGTCACGGAGCTGGCGAGGGAGCGCGGCCTGGAGCCGATCGCGGCCGACGCTTTCTCGGCGGCCACGACGGCGCTCCCGCCTGGAGCCCTGGTGGTCGGCCCCGGCGACCTGCACTCCGGGCTGGCGGTGCCGGAGGCCGGTGTCACCGTGGTGGCGGACTCAGATCTATTCGGGGCCCAGAAGCGACGGGCATCGGCTCTGCTCAGGTCGTCCCACCGGGCCGAGTCGAGTTCGGCTGGCCGGCTGCGCCACGCTCCCGGCGCACCCAGCGACCTCTCCGCCTTCCGGCTGAAGTTGGAGCCGGGGGATTTGGTCGTCCATCGCGATCACGGGTTGGCTCGCTTCGTGGGCATGCGCAGGGTCAGCGACGGCGACCTGGAGCGCGAGTACATGCAGCTGGAGTACGCGGACGGGCACAAGCTGTACGTTCCCGCGGAGCACCTGGACCGCGTGGAGCGCTACGTGGGCGGGGCCGACACGAGTCCAGCCCTCTCGCGGCTGGGCTCGGGGGACTGGGAGCGCACCCGCCGGGCGGTACGGCGCCGGATCGACGAGATTGCGGAGGATCTGGTGCGTCTCTACGCCCTGCGCCAACAGGCTCGGGGCCATGCGTTTCCCGACGATTCGCACTGGCAGCAGGAGTTGGAGGCTTCGTTCCCTTACCAGGAGACCAGGGACCAGCTGATGGTCCTGGACGACATCAAGCGGGATATGGAGTCGGACCGTCCGATGGACCGCCTGCTCTGCGGGGATGTCGGTTTCGGCAAGACCGAGATCGCGCTGCGGGCCGCCTTCAAGGCCGTCGAGGGCGGCCTGCAGGTCGCGGTGCTGGTGCCCACAACCGTGCTGGCGCAGCAGCACTTCCTCACCTTCCAGGATCGGCTGCGAGCTTTCCCGGTGGCGGTCGAACAGCTCTCCCGGCTGCTATCCGACGAAGACGCCAAGGGGGTCATGGCGGGACTTGCCGCGGGCACGGTCGACATCGTCATCGGCACCCACCGCCTGCTGCAGCGGGATGTCAAGTTCAAGCGCCTGGGGCTGGTGGTGCTGGATGAGGAGCAGCGTTTCGGAGTGCGCCAGAAGGAGCGGCTCAAGCAGCTGCGTACGTCGGTGGACATACTCTCCTTGTCGGCCACTCCGATCCCCCGAACTTTGCACATGGCCCTCGCCGGGATCAGGGATCTGTCGGTTATCCGGACCCCACCCGAGGGCCGGTTGCCGATCAGAACCTACGTGACCGCCAAGGAGGACGGCCTCGTCCAGGATGTCATCCGCCGGGAGCTGGCCCGCCGCGGGCAGGTCTACTACGTGCACAACCGAGTGCACAGCATGCTCGGGGAGCTGGACCTGCTGCGGCGCCTGGTCCCGGAGGCGCGCCTGGCGATGGCCCACGGGCAGATGGATGAACGGGAGCTCGCCCGGGTGATGATGGAGTTCGCCCGGGGCGAGATCGACGTGCTGTGCTGCACCACCATCATTGAAAACGGGCTTGACATCCCCAATGCCAACACCCTGGTGGTCGACGACGCGTCGCGCCTGGGGCTGGCGCAGCTCTACCAACTGCGGGGCCGCGTTGGCCGCTCTGGACAGAGGGCCTACGCCTACTTCCTGTACGACCCCGGCCGCTCCTTGACCGAGCAGGCCGACAAGCGCCTCGATGTGGTGGCCGACCTGCAGGACCTGGGCTCAGGCTTTGCCCTGGCGCTCAAGGATCTCGAGATTCGTGGCGCTGGGAACGTCCTGGGGGAAGCGCAGCATGGTGATATCGCGGCTGTCGGCATGGAGATGTACAACCATCTGCTGCGACAGGCGGTCATGGAGGTGCAGGGGCAGGAGTTGGTGGAGTCCCCGGCTCAGGTGTCCATCTCCCTGCCCCTGCGCAGCCTGCTGCCGACCTCGTACATCCCCGATGAGCGCCTGCGGCTGCGCGTCTACCAGCAGTTGGCCGCCGCCACCAGTGAGACCGAGCTGGAGGAGACCGCGCGCAACCTGCGCCAGCGCTTCGGCCCCAGACCGGTGGAGGTGGAGAACCTCCTGATCGGTCTCAGGGTTCGCCTGATGGCCGCCGGGGCTGGAGCGGCGGCGGTCGACAGCGAGGGGCGCCAGCTGACCGTCCGCTTCGAGCCCGGCCATGGCCTGCCCCTGGCCGAGCTGGCGGCCGAGATGCCCAAGATAATGGAGGCTGGAGTGAACCGGCTGAAATTCGACGCGGGCGCGGCTGGGCCGGGGTGGCCGGATCTGCTGATGGGGTTGCTGAGAGCGCTTGGCCGGGCCCGGGCGCGGTCTAGCCAGAACGCCGCCGGGGTGGCATGACCGAGGCCCAGCTGATCGAACTGGGGCGTCTCTTCGAGACCATGGCCGCCTTGCGAGCTCCCGAGGGGTGCCCATGGGATCTGGCTCAGACCCACCGCAGCCTGCTCCCGTATCTTCTGGAGGAGACCTACGAGTTCATCGAGGCGGTCGAGGAGGGGCACGACGTCGACATGGCCGAGGAGCTCGGGGACCTGCTGGTCGAGGTCGCGATGCACACGGCCATCGCCGCGGATCGGGGGGCGTTCGAGCTTGGGGAGGTGGCCTCCAGGGCCGCCGAGAAGATGGTGGCTCGTCACCCTCACGTGTTCGCCGACACGCATATTTCCAGCGCTGAGCAACTTCTGACCAATTGGGATCGGGCCAAGCGCAGCGAGAAGCCCCAGCGCACCTCTGCCCTCGATGGCATTCCCGATGCGCTGCCCGCTCTGGCGCTGGCCGCCTCGGTGCAGCGGCGGGCGGCCAGGGCGTCGGGCTCGGCTGGGGCTCCGGCTGTGGACGAGGTCCGCGAGCGCCTGGAGCTGGCGGCTGGCCAGGAGCAGTTGGCGCCCGGCCGCGAGGAGCTGATCGGGAGCCTGCTCTTCTCGGTGGTTCGCCTGGCGGGGGAGATGGGGGTGGACCCGGAGGGAGCTCTGCGCCGTGCGACTCGCTCCTGGAGCACCGGATACCGGGATGGGGAGCGAGCCGCGGGGAGCCAACCGAGCAGTCGCGGCTGAGCTCAGCGCCAGATATTCCCGGCGGGCGCCTCGGCGGTCTATACTGCGACGAAATCGCTGGTCAGTTGACCGGTGACCGCCTAGCCGAGCACTCACCCTACGTCCAATCAGATTCGAGCCGAAGGCGACCATGACGACTGGGGCTTGATTCGCGAGCTCCGGATTCGTTGGATCCTGTTTCGGCGAGCCCACAGCCCAGAGCCGTGGCATCTGCTGGTGCTGGGTGCGGCGGTGCTGGCGTGCTGGATCGCGGTGGCGGCGTATTCCAGCTACAGGAGTGATCAGGCCCTGCGACAGCAGCTGGGCCAGCTCCAGGCTCAGACCAGCGCCCTGAGCGGCCAGGTGAAGGCGCAGCGACAGGAGGTCACCTACGCCAGCACCCCCGCCTGGCAGGCGGAACTGGCTCGGGCGAACGGCCTCGGGGCGCCCGGCGAGCAGACCTACGTGATCGAGAGCCCCGCCCAGGTGGCTGGTCCCGGTCCGGTGGAGCAGGCCGTTACCGAGGTGGGCTCGGCGGTCACGACGATCTCCCAGGGGGTGCTGGCGCTGAGCTGAGCGCTGGAGCGTCCCGACGGTCCAACTCGGTCGCGCTGGTCGTTGCGGCGCCCGACCGTCGAGAGGAGTGCCCAGGGGCGGTTCCCGTAGCCTAGGGCTGGGTTGTAACGTTCACCCCTGCGTGCGACTCTCCAATGCCATCTGGCCCATCGTCATCCTGACGGCGCTCGTCCTTTCGGGCTGCGGCGCCGCTGCGACCACGGGCTCTGGGCCGGCCTCTCCGCAGTCTTCCCAGGGCACGGCCGGGCCGCCGTACCCCGGCAGCACCGTGTCCGGCTTCCAGGCGGTCGACCTCACCTGGATCAGCGCCCAGCAGGGATGGGCGCTGGGCACCGCTGCCGGGTGCGCCGGCCAGCGCTGCGCCACCGTCCTGGAGACCACGGATGGGGGGCTGCACTGGACCACCGTGGCAGACCTGCACGACTGCCTGCTGGAGGCGGCTCCGGTCGGCTGTCCAGCGGGAGTGCCCCAGGTGAGTCAGCTTCGCTTTGCCAATGCCGATACCGGCTATGCCTACGCCGCGGATGGCGGCCCGTACTCGCTGACCACCAACGGGGGCCTCTCGTGGCAGGTTCAGAGCGGCCGGCAGGCCAGCGCTGTCAAGGTGGGCTATGGCACCGCGATCCGGATCAGCTTCTCCCATGCCGGCTGTCCTGGGCCCTGTGACTGGTCCATCGACCGGGCCCCGCTTGGCCAGAACAGCTGGCAGCCGATCTACACCCCGCCGGCCACCTTCAACCATGGGCAGGTGGTCTTGCTGCGCCAGGGCCCGAGCGACATTTACGCCGCTTTCCTGGGCAACCTGGCAGGCGGGGCAGCTGGGCAGGAGGCGGCGCAACTGGTGGTGTCCACGAACGGCGGGAGCTCCTGGGTCACCCGCCCAGACCCGTGCGTCACGGCGAGTCCGCGCTACGGGGCGGCCGATTTCGCGGCGGCGCCGGCCGGGTTGCTGGTGGTGCTCTGTCGGACCGCCGGCGGAGCCAGGGCGGGCATCGAGGTGTCAACGAATGCCGGAGCCAGCTTCGGCCCCCTGGAACCACTGCCCCGGCTTCGTGAGGGCGTCTACTCAGAGATCGCGGCAGCCAGCTCCCAGTCCATAGTCGTGGCCGCCCCCGGAGTTGAGCTGTTGGTGTCGAGCAGTGGGGGTCGGCACTGGCAGGTGGCGGCGGCGCCCAAGACCCGCCCCTCAGCCTCCACACCGACCTCGACCTTTCTGGGCTTCGAGAGCCCCCTGATAGGTCGCTGGGTCGGGCCCCCCAACACCCTTTGGACCACCACCGACGGCGGCCTCACCTGGACCGCACGGAAGTTCTGAGCCGAGCGCTGACCGAGATGGTGGCGGTACCTGGATTCGAACCAGGGACAACTCGGTTATGAGCCGAGCGCTCTAACCCCTGAGCTATACCGCCTGATGCCTGCGGCGCTCAGTCGGGGAGCGTTGCGGCGCCAAGATTCGAACTTGGGACCTTCGGGTTATGAGCCCGACGAGCTGCCACTGCTCCACGCCGCAGGCTGATTGTAACCGACCCTGTTGCTCCCGTCAAAGGTCAACTCGCGGGCGCCGGCCCTGGGAAGCGGGTCATTCATCTGGGCGCTGGTAGCCGAACCGGCCCTCTCGAGAGGGCTGGCGCGGCGCCCCGGCCCCCAGCCAGCCCTGATCTCCCCCCAGATGCGATTGCCAGAGGCGGATAGAATCTGAACGATGCCCGGACAACGCCGCGCGGTCGCATACGTCGTCATCTTCGCCGCCATCCTGGCGATCGCCCTGATCGCATGGCACATGGCACCGGGTCCGACCATCCCCACTGCGCCCACCGGAACCCTCCAGCAGGCCCTCCAGAACTACCAGCTCCAGCACGAGGGTAAGGCGCTGCCGGCCGGCGCGGTCATAATCAGCGCCAGCCCCAAGCATCGGGCGCAGGTACAGAATCAGAGCTCTCCGGTGGATTGGTGGACCACCAACGGCAAGGAGTACCAGACGGTCCTTGACGGCACCGGCACCGAGACCTTCTTCGCCAAGTACGGCTTCACCAACTGGACTGAACAGAGTGCCAACAACAACGTGTTCCTGATCGACTTCCTCCCTCAGATCGTGCTGGTCCTGGTGATCCTGGGCTTCTTGTGGTTCATGCTGCGGCAGAGCCAGAGCGGCAACAGCCAGGCGATGTCCTTCGGGCGCAGCCGCGCGCGGCTGGTGGCGGGGGACAAGCCCCAGGTCACCTTCGGGGACGTGGCCGGGGTCGACGAGGCCAAGCAGGAGCTCGGGGAGATCGTGGAGTTCCTGAAGTATCCTGATCGCTTCACCTCTTTGGGGGCACGCATTCCCAAGGGGGTGCTGATGGTGGGGCCTCCAGGAGCCGGCAAGACGCTGCTCAGCAAGGCGGTGGCGGGAGAGGCGGGAGTGCCCTTCTTCAGCATCTCAGGCTCGGAGTTCGTGGAGATGTTCGTGGGGGTGGGGGCGTCGCGGGTGCGCGACCTCTTCGACCAGGCCAAGAAGAACAGCCCCTGCATCGTCTTCGTGGACGAGATCGACGCCGTCGGCAGGCAGCGCGGCGCTGGTCTGGGCGGTGGCCACGATGAGCGCGAGCAGACCCTGAACCAACTCCTGGTGGAGATGGATGGCTTCGAGACCAACACTCACGTGATCGTGATCGCGGCCACCAACCGGCCCGACGTCTTGGACCCGGCGCTGCTGCGCCCGGGACGCTTTGATCGGCACGTGACCCTGGATCGCCCTGACATCCGCGGGAGGGAGGCGATCCTCAAGGTGCATGCGCGCAACAAGCCCTTGGACGCCGAGGTGGACCTCATGGTGCTGGCCCGCCAGACGGTCGGGTTCAGTGGCGCCGACCTGGCCAACCTCATCAACGAGGCGGCCATCCTCTCGGCCCGGCTTAGCCACAAGGTGATCGGGATGAAGGAGCTGGAGGAGTCGATCGCCAGGGTCATCGCCGGCCCCGAGCGCAAGTCCAGGGTGATCTCCGACCAGGAGAAGCTGGTGATCGCCTACCACGAGATGGGACACGCCCTGGTGATGCGCAGCCTGCCGCATTGCGATCCGCCTTACAAGATCAGCATCGTGAGCCGCGGCATGGCTTTGGGCTGGACCATGCAGCTGCCGGAGCACGACAAGGTCCTGGTCAGCAAGTCTGAGTTGACCGATCAGCTGGCGGGAATCCTCGGGGGCCGGGTGGCGGAGGAGATCCTGCTGGGCGACGCCAACATCACCACCGGGGCCTCCGATGACATCGGCAAGGCGACCAAGCTGGCTCGCCGGATGGTCACCGAGTGGGGCATGAGCGAGAAGCTGGGCCCGCTGGCCTTCGGAACCAAGGAGGAGTTGGTGTTCCTGGGGCGTGACCTGGGGGAGCAGCGCAACTACTCGGAGGAGGTGGCGGGCGAGATCGATCAGGAGGTTCACTCCCTGGTCGACAACGCCTACCTGACCGCCAAGAAGGTGCTGACCCTGCGCCGCGGCACTCTGCAAGCGCTGGCCGACCATCTGATCGAAGTCGAATCCATGGACCGGGCCCGGATGGACGAGCTCATCCAACAGATCGAGGAGGGAGCTCCGCAAGCCGCGGGGATGTAGATCGCCGCAGCCGCCTCCCGCCGGGCTGGCGACTTACCATGGCACCGGGGCGTTCCGCGGGGACGGCCCCAATCCGCTTGGATCCCTGAGGTGACCGAGACGGAGCTGAACATCGGACTGGTCGGCGCGGGCCGCATGGGCACAGCTATCGCGCGTGCCCTGAGCCAGCAGGGGCATCAGATCGATGCGGTCTGCTCTCGGTCGGGGAGAGCCGCCCAAGAGCTCGCGGCTCTGGTGGGCGCCAGGGCGGAGGTGGCGCCGTGGGAGGTGGCTCGCAGCTGCCGGGCTACCCTGCTGGCCGTTCCGGACCGCGAAATCGGGACGGTGGCCAGTCAGATCGCGGGTCGGGACTCCGGGTGGCTGCGGGGTCGGGTGGTGGGTCACCTGGCCGGCGGTCTCGGCCTGGAGGTGCTGGCGCCCCTGGGCGATCTCGGCGCCGGGGTCGCGGTCCTGCACCCTCTGGCACCGGTTCCGGATGGCGATCCCAGCTGCCTGGAGGGAGCCTGGGCCACCCTGGAAGCCGCCGGCGATGCTCACGGCTGGATGCGGGAGATCTGCCGGTGGCTCGGCCTGGGCGTCATCCCGTGGGGGGGGTGGGACCGCGACCTCTACCATGCCGCCGCGGTCCTGGCCGGCGTTCTGCCAGTTGTGGTGGAGGGTTTGGGAGAGCGGCTGGCGAGATCAGCCGGGATGCCCTCCGAGGTCGAGCCCGCGCTGCGTCAGTTGTTCGCGCTGGCGGCCAGAAACGCCAGCCGCCTGGGAGCTGGGGCAGGCCTCAGCGGGCCCACCACCCGCGCGGACACCCAGACCGTGGCCCGGCACCTCCGCGCCTTGGTGGAGGTGGAGCCGCGGCTGGCGGAGCTTTACCAACTCATCTTCGACCTCGGGGCGTCAGGACAGGTGCGCCCAGCCACTTCAGGAGGAAGAATCGATGGCTGATCCAACCCGCAAGCCCGTGCAGGTGACGGACCTCGTCCGCTGGAAGCGCGACGGCAGTCGCTTCGCCATGCTGACCGCCTACGACTACACGACCGCGGCGCTGCTGGACCGGGCCGGGGTCCCGGTGTTGCTGGTGGGGGATTCCCTCGGGGGCACCATGCTGGGCCACCAGCTCAGGGACGGGGGCCCCGACACCCTGCCCGTGACCCTCGAGGACATGCTCCGTCACGCCGCTGCCGTCGCCCGCGGAGCCCGCCGGGCTCTCTTGGTCGCCGACTTGCCATTTCTCTCCTACCAGGTGGGTCTGGACCAGGCGACGCTGGCGGCCGGGCGCCTCATCAAGGAGGCCGGCATGCAGGCGGTCAAGTTGGAAGGAGGAGGCGCGATGCTGGAGGTGGTCAGCCATCTGGTCGAGCGCGGAATCCCGGTCATGGGACACCTGGGCCTCACCCCGCAGAGCGTGCATGCCATGGGCGGGCTAAGAGTGCAGGGCCGGGAGCCGCTGGCGGCGGAGCGGTTGCTCGCCGACGCGCGAGGCCTCCAGGGGGCCGGCGCCTTCGCCGTGGTCCTGGAGGGCATGCCAGCCAAGCTGGCAGGGGAGATCACCCGGGCCGTGGACATTCCAACCATCGGGATCGGCGCGGGACTCGACTGCGACGGCCAGGTGTTGGTGGTCCACGACATGCTGGGGCTCACAATCGGCCCCACCGCCAAGTTCGTGCGCCGCTTCGCCGAACTGGGCGAGGCCACGGTGGCAGCTGCGGTCGCCTTCCGAGAGGCGGTGGAGCGGGGCGAGTACCCGGATCCGGAACACAGCTATGCCTGAGCCCGGGACCCCGGCCGTGGCCGTCGGGGGGCCGGCCGTGACCCTGGCAACCAGCCCGGTCGATCTTCGAATACTGACCGAGGGGTGGCGCTGCAGTGGGGACCGGGTGGCCCTAGTGCCCACCATGGGCGCGATTCACTCGGGACACTTGGCGCTGGTGGCGCGGGCACGATCCGAATGCGACCGGGTGGTGGTGTCGATCTTCGTCAACCCCTTGCAGTTCGGACCGGCCGAGGACTACCTGCGGTATCCGCGTCAGCCGCAGGCCGACTTCAAGCTGCTCGAGGAGGCCGGGGTTGACGCCGTGTACAGCCCCACGGTGGAGGAGCTCTATCCCCGGTCCTTCTCGACCTCGGTCGAGCTCGACCTGCCGGGGATCGGCCGGTTCGAGGGGGCGGCGCGCCCCGGCCACTTCCGGGGGGTTGCCACTGTGGTGACCAAGTTGTTCGCGGCCACCGGGCCTTGTCGAGCCTACTTCGGCGAGAAGGATGCCCAGCAGGCGCTGCTGGTGACCCAGCTGGCAAGGGACCTGGACCTGGGGGTCGAGGTCGAGGTCTGTCCCACGGTGCGCGACGCCGATGGGCTGGCCGTCAGCTCGCGCAACCGGTACCTGAGCGCAGAGCAACGCGGTTCCGCGCTGGCTCTGAGCAGGTGGATCAGGGCGGCCCATCTCCAATTCCGTGATGGCCTGGCCTCAGGCCCCAGCCTCCGCGCTCTGGCTGCGGAGATCGTGGGCCGAGAGTCGGGGGTGGAGTTGGAGTACGGCGACGTGGTCGACCCCGTGACGTTCTTGTCCCTGGAGCGGGTCACCGCCGAGTCCAGGCTCATGGTGGCCGCCCGAGTTGGCGGGGTGCGGCTCATCGACACCGGGGTGCTGGGGCGCGACCCCGGGTTCTGAGCCCGCGGCATCAGCGGCTTTCACGGATCGAGAAGCCAGCGCGTCTGCTCTCGGCGGAATCCTGCTGCCGGCGGACGATGTAGCGGAGGCCCTGGGGAGTGGACACCGCCTGCAGGAGATCGAAGCCCTCCTCCCGGGAGAGCCGGTTCACCTCGTCGAGGCTTTCCAGTTCGCGATATTCGTAGACGTTTCGGGGCGGGTTGGTGGCCATTTGCATTCTCCTGAACGGGAAAGAGGTGGGCGGGACCGGTACCGGTTCAAGTTTGTCAGCTGCGGCACCTCCACGGCGCCGCACCCTCCGGTAGCGCTAAGCTTGGCGGGCGGCACTGAGAGTCGGCGAGGGAGCTCACGTCCGGCACTGATATACTCTCGCCCGCACTAGAGCGCCTTGTGTCGGCGCCACGTTTCCAAGATCGGAGGATCCATTAGCCCGTTGGCCGAGCTCGCCACCGACACCGCCATTGAGGAGCTGATCACCTTCAGCTCCATGGAGGAGTACCTCCGCACCAGCGCGGATTCGATCCGCACCCTGACCTACGGCGACATCGTGGACGGCACGGTCGTACGGGTTGACCCTGACGAGGTCCTGGTCGACATCGGTGCCAAGTCCGAAGGGGTCATCTCCAACCGGGAGTTGACCGGCAGGGCTGAGGAGCCGGTCATCCTGAACCCCGGGGACAGGATCAAGGTGTACGTGCTGCAGTCCGAGAACGAGGACGGCAATGTCGTGCTCAGCCTGCGCCGGGCTCGTGCCGAGGGAATCTGGGCCAAGGCGGCCGAGAAGGAGAGCACTGGCGAGGGCGTCGAGGCTGAGGTCAAGGAGCAGAACAAGGGTGGCCTGATCGTCAACATCATGGGCTTGCGCGGGTTCCTGCCCAGCTCCCAGGTGGCGAGGACCCACTCCGGTAACCTGCTGGACCTGGTCGGCGAACGGATCATGGTCAAGATCCTGGAGGTGAATCGCAAGCGCAATCGCCTCATCGTCAGCCAGAGGGCGGCGCAGGACGAGGACCGGGCCCGTCAGCGCGAGGAACTCTTCGAGCGGCTGGCGGTGGGCGACGTCGTCACCGGTCGCGTCAGCGGCCTCACCTCCTACGGTGCGTTCATCAACCTGGGGGGCGCTGACGGACTCATCCACATCAGCGAGCTGAGTTGGGATCGGGTCAGCAACGTGTCGGACATGCTGGCGGTGGGTGACGAGGTCACCGTGAAGGTGATCAAGCTTGATCCCGAACTGTCGAGGATCTCGCTGTCGCTGCGGCAAATGAGCGAGGACCCTTGGGACAGCATCGAGGCGCGCTTCCCACCAGGCACCATCATCGAGGGCGCGGTCACCAAGACCAAGAAGTACGGCGCCTTCCTGCAGATCGCGGACGGCGTCGAGGGCCTGCTGCACATCAGCGAACTCTCATGGGAGCACGTGGAGAGGACCGAGGACGTCCTGCGCGTCGGCGACAACATCCGGGTGGTGGTCCTCCAGGCCGACCGCGGTAGGCGTCGGATCTCGCTGTCGTATCGGCAACTGCTGCCCAGGCCAGACCACATCCCCGGCGAAGATGACCACAGCGAGGTCTCATACTCCGCGGCCGCCGACTACGAGCCGGATGAGGCCTTGGCGGCGGATGAGGTGGTCGAGCCGGATGAAGCTCTGGCGGTGGACGAGGTGGTCGAGCCCGATGAGGCCATTGAGCCGGCCGAGGTGGTCGAGCCCATCGAAGGGCTAGAGGCCGAGGACCAGCTTGAGGTGGAGGCCGAGATGGCTCCCGACGACTCCAGCCAGGACTCGCCTGCGGAGGCCAGCGCAGCTGACAAGGCACCCGAGGAGAGCGCGGCTGCAGTCGAGGACGCGGCTGCTGGTCCAGCGGACGAGGACGAGCCAGCTTCCGAGTAGCCGGGGACTGGGCGCCCTGTGTGGTGGTGGTCCCGCCGACGCGAGGCCATCGCATCGCTCCCACATGGCAGGGGCCCGAGGCAACCGCCTCCAAGGTGCCATGATGGACCGAGCTTCCAGCTTGAGGAACCGGTCATGTATCCCTTCGAACGATTCACCCAGGACTCCAAGAGGGTTCTGACCTTTGCCCAGGACGAGGCGGAGAAGTCCCACCACTCCTACATCGGGACCGAGCACGTCCTGCTCGGTCTCCTGCGCGAGAGCGATGGTCTGGGGGCCAAGGTGCTGGGCAGTCTCGGAGTCGAGATCGAGCACGTGCGCGCCACCATCGAGTCGGTGCTGGGCCGGAACGAGCGGATCTTCGCGCAGCAGATCATCCCCACCTCGCGGGTGAAGAAGGTGGTCGAGTTCGCCTTCGCCGAGGCCAAGCGTGAGGGTGACCACCACGTGGGGACCGAGCACCTGCTGCTGGGCCTACTGATCGAAGGGGAGGGGATAGCCGCCCACGTGCTCGAAGACCTCGGGGCGACCCTGGACAGGGTGCGCGAGCAGATCGCCTCCCTCAAGGCGCACGAGCTCCGGCCCGCTCCTCCACAGCCGGGGCAGGAGGATGATCCCTGGACGCTGCTGCGGCGCCTGCATGACCAACTCCACACGAGTCCACGACCGCGCGGGGGCCGGGTCCCGTGGCCGGCGCCGCGTCCTGAAGGTCCGTCCGCCACGGCTGCCCTCCACGTCAGGGTTGGCGCTGCGGCTCGCAGCGCTCTGGCCCTGGCAGAGGAGGAGGCGATCCGAGTCGGAGAGCGCCAGGTGGACACGTACCATCTGCTCCTGGGCCTCCTGCGCCAGCAGGAGGGAGGGGCCGCCCGGGTCCTGGAGCAGCTTGACGTCGACCTCAACCGGGTCCGGGCGGCCGCCTCAGCGGTGGACAGGCCGCTAGCGCCGGCCGCTGATGCGGGCCCGGTCCGGATCGGCTCCGATCTCCTGGGGGCTGTCCGGACCGCCCAGGAGTCGGCCGATAGCGAGGGGCGGTGGTGTGAGACGGGCGATCTCCTGGTCGCCATTTCCAAGCCCGGGTCCGGCCGGGCGACGGAGATCCTAGGGCATCTGGGCGTCGTCCATCTGAAGCTGAAGGAGCAGGTCATGCTGGTGCTCGGGGATGAGCCCGCGGGCTGAGTCGTCGGTCCCCACCCCATCGCCTGGGCGTCGTCCGGGGCTCCCCAACCGAGGCACCGTGGCCGTGGCTGAGACCGGCTCGGGGTTCGACCCCTCCCGATTGGGCATAATGCGGGTGTGATCAGAGCCGGAATCAGCCCGAGACCCGTCCCATTCCATGTCCGCCAGCTCCAGCCGGCGGATGTTGCCCCTCCCGGGGTCGAGGAGATGACGCTTGTATCCCTTTGAGCGATTCACCGAGAAGGCGAAGAAGGTACTGACCCTGGCCCAGGACGAGGCCGAGAAGTCGCATCACTCCTACATCGGCACCGAGCACCTGCTGTTGGGTCTGCTGCGCGAGGGTGATGGGCTGGCCGCCAAGGTTCTGGGCAACCTTGGGGTCGAGATCGAGAAGGTGCGCACCACCATTGAGTCGGTCCTGGGCCGCAACGAGCGGATCATAGTGCAGCAGATCATTCCCACCTCGCGGGTCAAGAAGGTGATCGAAATCGCCTTCGAAGAGGCCAAGCGGATGAACAACACCTACGTGGGCACCGAGCACCTGCTGCTCGGCCTCCTCATCGAAGGGGAGGGTATAGCCGCCCACGTGCTCGAGGATCTGGGAGCGACCCTGGAGAAGGTGCGCCAAGAACTGGACTCGCAGCTGCGAGATCAGGGGCTGGAGGACGAGCCTCGTTCAGAGCACAAGAAGACGACCAAGACCCCGCTGCTGGACCAGTTCTGCCGCGATCTCACCGAGCTGGCGGAGAAGAATCAGCTCGACCCTGTGATCGGTCGCGAGAAGGAGATCGAGCGGGTGGTGCAGATCCTCTCTCGGCGGACCAAGAACAATCCCGCCCTGATCGGCGAGCCCGGGGTCGGCAAGACCGCGATCGCAGAGGGGCTGGCCCAGGCCATCGTGCACAAGGAGATCCCCGACTCCCTGGCCAACAAGCGGGTGCTGACCCTGGACATGGGAGCGCTGGTGGCGGGCACCAAGTACCGTGGCGAGTTCGAGGAGCGGCTGAAGAAGATCCTCGACGAGATCCGCTCCTCCAAGGAGGTAGTGCTGTTCATAGACGAGCTGCACACCCTGGTCGGAGCGGGCGCCGCCGAGGGTGCCATCGATGCCGCCAACATTCTCAAGCCGGCACTGGCCAGGGGCGAGATCCAATGCATCGGCGCGACCACCCTCAATGAGTACCGCAAGTACATCGAGAAGGACGCCGCGCTGGAGCGCCGCTTCCAGCCGGTCCATGTGGACGAGCCCAAGCTCGAGGAGACGGTGGAGATCCTGTCAGGGGTGAAGTCGCTGTACGAGCAGCATCACCGGGTGACGATCACCAGCGACGCCCTGCAGGCGGCGGCCGAGCTCTCCGGACGCTACGTGAGCGACCGCTCCTGGCCCGACAAGGCGATTGACCTCATCGACGAGGCGAGCGCCCGGGTGCGCATGAAGCTGACCACCACCCCTCCGGAGTTGCGGGCCAAGCAGCGCCACATCCGCTCGCTGCAGACCCGCCGCGAGGAGGCGGTCGGCGGCCAGGACTCCGATGCCACCGGCAAGATCGACATCCAGCTGAAGCAGTTGAAGCAGGAGTACGCCACCGAGGAAGCGGCCTGGCGGGACGAGCTGGGCCAGACGGTGGCAACCGTCACCGAGGAGAACATCGCCGACATCGTCTCCTCCTGGACTGGGATCCCCGTCAGCCGGCTGGTCGAGGCCGAGACCAAGCGCCTGCTGGCCATGGAGGGAGAGATCCACCGGCGGCTGGTGGGCCAGGAGGAGGCGGTCAAGGTGGTCTGCCAGGCGGTGCGCAGATCTCGGGCCGGCCTCAAGGACCCCAAGCGCCCGATCGGCTCGTTCATCTTCTTGGGCCCCACGGGGGTTGGCAAGACCGAGTTGGCGCGCAGTCTGGCGGCTTTCCTGTTCGACAGCGAGGATGCGCTCATCCGCCTTGACATGTCGGAGTTCGCCGAGCGTCACAGCACCGCCAGACTGGTCGGCTCGCCCCCCGGCTACGTCGGCTACGACGAGGGCGGACAACTGACCGAGGCCGTGCGGCGGCGGCCCTACAGTGTGGTGCTGTTCGATGAGATCGAAAAGGCCCACCCGGACTTTTTCAACATCCTGCTGCAGATCCTGGAGGACGGGCGGCTCACCGATGCCAAGGGCAAGGTGGTTAACTTCTCCAACACGATAGTGGTCATGACCAGCAACCTGGGGATCCAGGGGGTCGGCACCAACATCTCGATGGGGTTCCAACCCACCGTGCCGGGTGCCAACGGCGAGGACCACGAGCACTCCAAGATGCGCGAGCGGATCACCGACGAGTTGAAGAAGTCCTTCCGCCCCGAGTTCTTGAATCGGGTCGACTCTGTGGTGGTCTTTCACCGCCTGCGTCAGCAGGAGACGCGCCAGATCGTCGAGTTGATGTTGCTGAAGACCCGTGACCATCTGAAGCGTCAGGGGCTGAGCCTGCTGGTCACGGACGAGGCGAAGGACAAGCTGGTGGAGCTCGGCTTCGACAAGGTCTACGGAGCACGGCCATTACGCCGAGCGATCCAGACCGAGATCGAAGATCCACTCAGTGAGGCGCTCCTGCAGACGCAGTTCTCGTTGGGGGATCTGGTCACGATCGACGTCGAGGATGGCAAGATCCGGACCAACGTGGTGCCGGGACCGCCGCCTCCCGAGGAGCCGCCGGTGCCCTCCGAACTGTCCTCCGCCGCCGAGCCAGCGGGGGCCGGTGCGTCCGGCCCTGGCGGCGATGGCGGCAACCCCGCCTGAGGCCCCGGAGGAGTCCTCCTCCGGCCTGCGGCTGAGGCTTCTGGGGCCGCGCCTGCCTCCCGACCCGCACGCCCGTCCCGACCGCATCGCCAGCCTGATCGGGATGTGCGTGGGGGCCTCCGCGGGGACCTTGTACGGAGCGATCCTGAGCGCTCGGATCCAGCCGCTGTCGTCCTGGCAGGGATCCAGCATCAGCGTGGGGGTGGGTCTGGGTCTGGGCTGCCTGGTTGGCTACATCCTGGGCCCCAACCTGACGGTGCGCCCCTACTTTTGGGCCGAGGAGACGTTGGCCACCCTACCCACCTCCGAACTCCTGGGGGTGCTGGGAGGAGTGATCGTGGCCCTGGCCATGGCAGCCCTGGTGGCCCTCATCGCCAGCGGCCTGCCGTTCGGGCTGGGCTGGGTCGTGGCGGTCCTGGTGGCCGCAGTCCTGGTACCCCTAGGGCTGACGGTGGGGCGGAGGCGGCGACGGGACTTCTCCATGCTTGGGATAGCGTCCGGATCCCCTGGGCCCCCGCTGGCCAAGGTGGTGGTCGACACCAGTGCCGTCATCGATGGCCGGCTGCTAGACCTGGCCCGGGGTGGCTTCTGCCTCTACCAACTCATAGTTCCCCAGTTCGTCTTGGATGAACTGCAATCGGTGGCTGACTCCGGTGACCCCATCCGGCGCTCCCGCGGCCGGCGTGGGATCGCCATGCTGGAGGAACTGCGATCTCTGCCCGGCTTGGACCTCCAGTTTCCCACGGTGGATTACCCGTCGATGGCCGAAGTCGACGCCCGCCTGGTACGCCTGACCCGGGAGGAGGGAGCTTCTCTGCTCACCGTGGACTACAACCTCGACAAGGTGGCGCAGATTGCCGGGGTGCGGGTGCTGAACCTGAATCAGCTGGCCACCGCGCTTCGTCCATCCCTGGTGGCCGGGGAGCGCTTGGATGTGGAAGTGGTCAAGGAGGGCCGGGAGGCCGAGCAAGGGGTGGGTTACCTCGAGGATGGGACCATGCTCATCGTGGAAGGTGGGCGGTACCGGTTGGGCGAGAGGGTTCCGGTGGTCGTGCGCAGCGTCATTCAGACCGCCTCGGGGAGAATGGTCTTTGCCAATCTCGACGGCGAGGAACCGGAAGCGGAGGCGCGCCGACCCGGTCCGGCCAAGAGTCCCCGGAAGACGGGCGGAAGTGGTAGGTGACCGCCTGTGAGATCGGGTCTGGGGTCAGCGCAATTGTTCCTGCTGCGGGCAGCGGGAGCCGTTTCGGCGGCGCCAAGCTATGGGCCGACCTGGGTGGACGGCCGATCCTGGCCTGGGTCCTGAGGGCGCTCGGCGACCCGGCCAGCGGCGTCTCGGAACTGGTGGTGGTGGCTGACCCCGATGACCATCGCCGCATCCTCGACCTGGGCTCTGAGACGGCACCAGGTCTGGTCTGCCGTTGTGTTGCGGGCGGCCGTCGGCGTCAGGAGTCAGTCTGCAACGGGATCCGCGCCGCCTCCAAGGAGTGGGTGTTGGTCCATGACGGGGCGCGCCCCGGGGTCACCCGGGAGCTGTTGACCAGGGTGCTCCACTCGGCGCTAGAATCCGGCGCCGCCTCTGCTTACCTGCCGGTGGTTGACTCGACCGCGCGGATAGTCGAGGGGCGAATAGTGGCCATGCTGGCTCGGGACGAGCTGGGAGCCATCCAAACCCCGCAGGCCTTCAGGCGTGAGCTGCTCCTGCGAGCTCACGAGACCGCCCTCGCCGGGGGGCTTGAGGCCGATGACGATGCCGCCCTGGTCTTGGCCCTGGGCGAGCCAGTGGTGGCGGTGCCGGGCGACCCGCGTAACCTCAAGGTGACCAGACCCGAGGACATCCTCGCCCTGCGCAGCTGGCTCGCCGCTCCGGAGGGCGCTCGCCCTTGAGCGAGCGCCGATTCCCGGGCATCGGGCTGGGAGTGGACGTCCACCGCTTCGGCGGGCAGGGGCCACTGATCTTAGGCGGGGTCGAAGTCCCCCACGCCACAGGTCTGGTCGGCCATTCGGACGCTGACGTGCTGTGTCACGCGGTGGCCGATGCTGTGCTGGGGGCGGCTGCCCTGGGAGACCTGGGCGAGCACTTTCCGTCCGACGACGAGCGCTGGCGAGGAGCTTCGTCACTGGAAATGCTGCGGTGGATTGTCACCTTGTTGCCGCCTCGGGGGCTTGAGGTTCAGGGGGTCGATGCCACCGTGATAGCGGAGGCTCCGCGATTGGCCCCCCATCGGAGCCGGATGGAGGAGAGCCTGAGCTCGGCGCTGAAGCTACCGGCGGGCGCCTGCTCGGTGAAGTTGAAATCCAGTGACGGCCTGGGGCTCACCGGTCGAGGCGAGGGGATGGCAGCGCTGGCGGTGGCTTCGGTGGGCCGGGTCCCCTCGGCAAGCTCCCCATAACATAGAGATCGTGCCTTTCAAACTCTTCAACACCATGAGCGGCGAGATCGAGGTGCTCCAGCCACTCCAAACAGGCCGGGTGGGGATGTACACCTGCGGCCCCACCGTCCACGATCAAGCGCATATCGGCAATCTGCGCACGTATCTGGCCGAAGATCTCTTGCGTCGTCATCTGGAGGCTCACGGTCTGAAGGTGACCCAGGTGATGAACATCACCGATGTGGACGACAAGATCATCGAGAAGGCCTCCGCCGCCGGGTCGGGGCTGGACGATTTCACCGCTCCGTTCATGGCGGCTTTCTTCCTCGACCTAGAGCGGCTCAACATTCAACCGGCCCACCACTATCCGCGGGCCACCGGTTACATCAAGCCCATGATCGAGCTGGTGCAGCGGCTGCTGGATTCTGGTCACGCCTACTCCAGCGAGGGGTCAGTCTACTTCCGGATCTCGTCGTTTCCCAACTACGGGCGGCTCACCCACCTCGATACCGCGGGGCTCAAGGCCGGCGGCAGTGGGCGCATCGACAGCGATGAGTACGAGGCCAAGGAGACGGTTCGGGACTTCGCTTTGTGGAAGGCGGGTGCAAAGGGTGATCTGGCCGCCTGGGACTCTCCCTTCGGCTGGGGTCGCCCGGGCTGGCACTTGGAGTGCTCGGCCATGGCCATGGACAAGCTGGGGGAGTCCTTAGACCTGCACTGTGGGGGAGTGGACAACAAGTTTCCGCACCATGAGAACGAGATAGCCCAGTCGGAGGCGGCCACCGGCAAGACCTTCGTGCGGCACTGGTTCCATCCCGAGCACCTGCTGGTGGCGAGCGGCAAGATGGCGAAGTCGCAGCGCAACTTCGTCACGCTCACGACCCTCATGGAGCGGGGCCATGATCCCCTCGCGGTTCGCTTCCTGCTGCTCACCGGTGCTCACTACCGGCACAAGTTTCAATTCAAAGAGGACCTGCTGGTAGAGGCGGAGAAAGACGTGGAGCGGTTGGCGGCATTCTGGAAGCGCTGCGCGCAGGCGGCCTCCGAGCATCCGCTCAGCGAGGGAGCCGCTGACCCCCTGATTGCGGTAGCGCAACGGGCCGGCCGGCAGTTTGAAGCGGCACTCGACGACGACCTCAATCTCCCCGACGCCATCGCCGCCGCCTTCGATCTCTTGCGGGAGGGCAACCGGCTGCTGGACAAGGGGCTGGCGGGCCCGGAAGGTGCGGGTGCCGCGCTCGCTAGTCTCCGCCTGGTCGATTCTCGCCTTGGCGTTATCGAGCGCCGGGCCGCAGTCGAGGAGGTGCTGACCGACATGGAGGATGACCTTCTGCGTCGACGTGAGCAGGCCCGGCGAGACCGTGACTACGCCGCCTCCGACCGACTACGGGACGAGCTGCTGGCGATCGGTATCCAGGTCGAGGACACCAAGGACGGGACCCGCTGGCATCGAATCTGATGCCCGACATCCTCTACGGTCGCAACCCGGTCCGGGAGGCTCTCCGCGCCGGCCGCAAGCTACGACGGCTCCTGGTCGCTCCTGGCCTGAACGGCGATCCCAGAGTGGGGGAGATCATCGATCTCTCAGCGGCTCACGACGTGGCAGCGGAGGAGGCAGACCGGTTCCGGCTGGCTGACATCGCTCACACCGAGCATCACCAGGGAGTGGTCGCCTACTTCGACGCACGACAGCTTCCGGGGATGGAGTTCTTGAGGCGCCTGGTGAAAGGGTCGGGTCCGGAGTGGCCGCCTCTGATCCTGTGTCTGGACGGCCTCCAAGATCCCCAGAATCTGGGCGCTCTGGCGCGAGCCGCCGAGTCCTTGGGGGTGCACGCCCTGGTTCTGCCCAAGCACCGTACCGCCCCCGCCTCGGCGGCTGCGGTCAAAGCGAGCGCCGGCGCCCTGGAGCACATCCAGTTGGTCCGTGTCGTCAATCTGGCCCAGACCCTGCAAGAGCTCAGCGATCTCAACGTGCTGGTGGTGGGCCTGGATCAGGATGCGGACACGCGCTGCGACCAGGCGGATCTCAGCCAGCCGCTGGCGCTGGTCGTCGGATCCGAGGGCGAGGGCTTGCGCCAGCTCAGCAGGCGGCGGTGTGATGTTCTGGTGTCGATTCCCATGGGAGGCCGGGTGGACTCTCTCAACGCCGCGGTCGCCGGCTCGATCGTGCTGTATGAGGTGGCGCGCCAGCGGCGATTCCAGTTTCCCGAGCACTGACAGGGCGCAGGAGCCCCGCGGATCCCCCCTGGCTTCTCCGGGCCAGGTCCGGGCGGCTCCTTGAGAACGGTGGTCTGGCCGGGCAGAGGTAGTGGACGGCCGTCCTGCGAGGTCCGCCTATACTCGGCAGGCAGGGCCGACGTAGCTCAGTGGTAGAGCAGCTGTTTTGTAAACAGCTGGCCGTCAGTTCGAATCTGACCGTCGGCTCCATTTTTTGAGATCAGATTCGCTCCCATGTCAGGGTCTTGGATGTCGCTGCGGTCTCGTTGACCCCAGTCTTGACCCCAGTCTTGGAGGAGTCGGCCGGAGTTGCTGGCGTGGCCAGGATGGAGTCCATCCTGGCGGCTGCCTCGCGCTGCAGGCCGGGCAGCACGGTGGCGTAGGTGTCAGCCGTGAGCCCGATCTGGCTGTGCCCCAGCATGGTGCTCACGGTCTTCAGGTCGACGCCGCCGGCCAGCATGAGGATGGCCGCCGAGTGCCGGAGGGTATGGAATGTGCGCTGGCGCACGCCGGCCTCCGCCAGCAGCCGGTGAAAGGTGTGGGTGACGGCCGTCCCGCAGCGTGGTCGGCCCAACGCGGTGGTGAAGATGAGACCGGGGACCTCCTCCTCCCAAAGCGCTCCGGCCAGCTCGCGGGCGGCATCCTGGTCCGAGCGCTGCTGCAGCAGCGCCGAGTGGACCAAGGACGGCATCGGCAGGGTCCGCCGACTCCTGGAGGTCTTGGGGTCCACCAGCTGGCTACGGCCGTGGACCCGCTGGAGTGCCAGCTGCACCTTCAGTGTTCTGCGCTCCAGATCGATGTCCTGCCACCGAAGGCCGAGGATCTCACCCTGGCGCAGTCCCATCCCCACTGCGATCGCCACCACGGCCAGGAGGTCGAACCTTGGCGCGCATCCGAGGATCAAGGAGCATTCCTCAGGCGTGAACGGCTCGATGACACGCTGCGGGGGTCTGGGCGGGCGGGCCAGGCTGGCCACGTTCCTGGGCACCAGCTCTTGGCGCATGGCCTCGTTCAGGGCCGAGCGGAGAACTGCCCGGACATGACCGACGCTGCGCGGGGCCAGCCCGTTCTCTGAGAGCCGGCTCAGCATTCCTTGGACCTGGGCCACGGTCAGGCGGTCAAGGCGGACGGAGCCCATCTCGGGCTGCAGGTGGCGTCGGACGACCATTTCGTAGAGGCTGACGGTCGCCGGGCGGAGGGATGACCGTTGGCCGTGGAGCCACTCCTGGAGGTAGTGGCCCAAGGTCTGGCTGGATTCGGGTGCCGCCAGCCCAGACCGGAGTTTCTGGGCTGTGATGCGGAGTCGCTGCAGAACGTCCGCCCGCGTGCGCCCGTAGCAACTTCTCCTGACCATCCGGCCATCGACTACCAGGGCTAGCCTGCCCTCCCAGCGGCCATCGGCGCGCCGCCGCACAGTGCCCTCGCCGTTGCCGCGCCTATTCACGGGGTCTGGACCCTAGACGTTCGATGCGAGGCGGGCCGAGGGGGGAACGCGGAGGAGAGATGGCGACCTGGGCCCACGAAGACAGGCGAATCACCTCACTGGCCGCCTTCGCCGCCCGCGCCGGCCAGATATGGCATGCTCCCGGTAGACCTTCAGATCGCACCATCCCAGTGGATGTCCGGCGAGGCTGCCCAAATGGGGCGCCCACGCTGTGCCGCAAGGTTTGAGGGGCCGAGAGGCCTCCTGAGCGCTGGTAGTTCTCATACGAGATCAGCCGAGATCGGCGCATGTATTTTGACCCCACGGTGTTACAGGCACTCGTGGGGTCCACTTGGCCATCGGCGGGGCGTGGGCCGGGCCGCCAGTACCCCGGGGCTGGTCCCGGCTCGTCCGAGCGGCACCGCCCTAAGACTGTCCTGCCACCGCGCTCATGCTCGACCTCATCCTGCCCCCGATGACAGGTGCCATCCCAGGCGACTCAATGACGCCTGAGTGGCGTCTTGAGCGCCTGGGCAGCACCGGAACAAGTGGCGGACTACCGGTGCCTCGAGCTGAGCGCGGTGGCAGGTGCTATTGCCCGTTCGCCATCTTCCCGGCGCGCGCCCCACAGATGCCAGAGGAGGGCGCGCTTGCCAGCCGATGCCTCTGCCATGCCGGGATAACCGTGGCCAGGTTGCCCTCGTTCGAGGGGATATGACTTCTAGAGCGGCGGCGGTGGCCGCGCTCACTACGGGATGCCTGCTGGTAGGGGCACTCTCCGGGTGCGCTGCGGCGGCATCTCACGGCGCAGATTCGAGCGGTGCTGGGTTCCCCATCTCGCTGCCAGCCGTTCGGACCCCACCTGACCGAGGCACGCCCGTGGGCGTTGCCCTGGTCACCGCTCAACGTGGCTTCGTGGCATCGAACACGGGGTATCCCACCTCGGCTTCCAGTGGCGTGGTTATGGATGGGTCGGCCATGATCTCAGTGACGGCTGACTCAGGCCGTTCGTGGCAGACGGTTTGGCGTCAGCCTGGGGTGTACCTGGGGTGGATGGGAGTCACCGGCTCACAGGTTGTGGCCACAGGCATGCAATACCCGACCACGGGCCCCGGGAGTGAATCCGGGTCCCCCGTGCTGCTCTTGGGAGAGGCGGGCGGCGGTAACTGGAGGGTTGTCCACCCGAGCGTACCGAGCTCGTATGGCGCCTGGGGCACGGCTGCGGTCGACTGGGTGTCCTCAACCCTGGCATTCGCGAGCACCGCGCCCTCATACACCGGATACGCCGGGTCCGTCCCGCAGCCCTTGGTGGTGAGCAGGGATGGTGGTGCCAGTTGGACCACGGTCCATCTCCCGGGGGGCACATCCACCGGCGGAGTCAGCGCCATGTCCCACTCCACCGTCTTCGCCACCGGCTCGGTCACCAAGGCGACAAATACCTGCGATGGCGCAGTCTGGGAGAGCACGGACGCGGGCTCACGGTGGAGCATGCTGCCCGGATCGTGCAGTCCGGCGCCTTTGTATTCGGTGCAGTTCCTGAACTCCCGGATCGGGTTTGCCGGAGGAGGGCAGCTACCCAGCTTCTCCCAACCTCCGGGACGTGTCCTGCTCGGCACCACAGACGGGGGGGCCTCTTGGACGATCGAGTCGGAGCAGACCACGCTCAGCCAGATCTCCCCGCCGATCGTCGGGCTCCACTTCACCACGAGCAAGCTCGGAACCCTGATCACCGGGGGGTGCGACCCGGGCGCCAACGGTCCTTGCGGAGGGCACGTCTACACGACCGCCGACGGGGGGCATTCGCTTCACCGCACAGCGCAGATGGCGACGGCGGTCAGCGCTGTCGGCAGCGAGGACCTGTGGGTGGTCGACTTCCTGGATCCGCAGATCAACGTCAGTTACGACGGCGGCCAAGAGTGGAGCACCCTTCCCGGACTCGGAGCGGTCGGCATCGCGGCGATCTCCTTCCAGTCGGGATCCCTGGTCCTGTCAACTTCAGCCGGGACGTACATCTCCCCGGACGGTGGCCACACGTGGGTTTACGTCGGACCGGCGTCCGTCGCGGGCTATGCTCCGCCGAACGTCGTCACCCTGGACGGAGAATCCAGACCTGTTGACATAGTGCTGGCCGGGTAGGTCGGATTCGTATTCAGGAAGTACTGATTTTGGCTTGACATCCGGCCCCTCGTGTACTATAATAAGCGCAAGGTTTCTTTCGGATTCTGGA
>JAJYPP010000050.1 GCA_021795235.1 bacterium | reverse complement strand
AGGCAGGGCCACTCCACCTGCACCCTGATCCTGGAGAAGGCCCAACTGCAGGAGCTCGGGGCCCAAATCCTCAGCATTCTGGAGCCGGAGGAGGGCCACTCGGGATTCGCCCCAGATCCGATCACCAGCCCGGAGAGCCCACCCGGTTGGCGGGTGGGGAGCATTCAGCTCGCCCTCAACGCCCCCGGCGGCGACTGCACCCTGCTCTTGGAGGAGATGCCCACACTGCACCTCGGCGATGACGATGAGGAGGCCGAAGCCGAACCCGAAGAGGATGTGGGCAACCTCCGTGCGGCGCGGCTGGTCGCCACTGTCCGGCAGATCCGCAGGCTGGGAGAGAGCGCCCTGCGAGCGGTCTCGGGGGGTCGCCCGATATGCCCGATCTGCCACTTCCCGATTGACCCAGAAGGCCACGTCTGCCCCGCCAGCAACGGTCATCACCCGGTCTGAGCGTGCCCTGGACCTCGAGGTGCCAGGCAGCCCGCGATGGGCGGGGCCGCTAACCTAGATTCTCACCCCATCCCCAATTGGAGACCACGCATTGAATCGAGCCAAGACGACACGCCTAGCCATCGCCCCTCTGATCGCTGTGGGCCTTGCCGTCCTGGTCAGCTCCTGCGGAGCATCCTTCGACTCCGGGGTTGCCTCGCCCACCGCGACTCCTTCCACGGCGGCGCAGGTGGCAGCCTCGCCCAGCACCTCCCCCAAGGCCTCACCCAGCTCCTGCGTCAACCCAGCGACCAAGGCTGACTACACCCTGACCGGGGCGCGTGTTCTCTCGGGCAACCTTCAGGTCAAGGATTTGAAGTTGGGCACCGGCACCACCGCCAAGCTGAACTCCACCGTGAGCGTCACCTATGTGGGCAAGCTGGTCAACGGCACTGTCTTCGACAGCAGTGCGGTTGACAACCACGGCAAGCCCGTCTCCCTCACCCTTTCGGCTGGCAAGGTCATCCAGGGCTGGGTGGAGGGGGTGCCGGGAATGAAGGCAGGAGGCACCCGGGAGCTGGTGATCCCACCAGCCCTGGGCTATGGCTGCACCAGCCCCAGCCCGAAGATCCCCGCCAATTCCACCCTTATCTTCACCATCTCACTGGTTTCGGTCAGCTGACTCGCGGTACCTTGTGGGAAGGAGCTCCGACACCCGGCGCTGAATCTCCTCGCTGACCTCCTGGGGGCGTCCGCCCACTGCGCGGTAGGGGGTCCCGACCCGGAAGTGGATCTTGGCGCGGCGCGGCAGCAGCCTTCCTCGGGGCAGGGCCGCCTCGGTCCCCCAGACTCCGCAGGGGATGATGGTGGCCCCGGTCTGGATGGCCAAAAACCCGATCCCAGGCTCGAATGGCAGCATCCCCGCGCCGTAGCTCCGGTGCCCCTCCGGAAACACCACCAGCGACCCGCCCGAGTCCAGGACAGCGCGCGCCGAGCGCAGGGCCCGGCGGTCCGGTGCCCCCCGCCGCACGGGAAAGCAATTGCACTGCTCCAGGTACCTGCGCAGCCAGGGGTTGTCGAACATCTCGGCCTTGGCCATGGCATGCATGACCCGTGGGAACACGGCCCCGAACACCAGCGGGTCGAGATTTGAGAGATGGTTGGAGCAGACCAGCAGAGGGCCCCGCGCAGGCACCAGGTCCAGGCCCGCGACGTCAACTCCCCCGGGCGAGAGGTGTCCCATCAGGAGCCGGAGAGACCATTGGGTCAACTTCAAGGTCGGAGAACGGCCGCCATCCGGACGCACCCCTGGGGACGGCCTGCGAACAGGCGAGTTCCCGGCCCCCTGCTCGGGCCTCTCCATGCTGGGCTCAGCGGCCATCATCTGGCCGGGAACTTCCCTTTGCTTCGGAGTGGACCCGAGGTTGGGCTTCCGTCTCGGGCCGACCGGAAGACCGCCCACCGGTCAAGACGGCGGCATCAGAGTGAAGTGAGCCACAGACCGTGGACTGAACCCAGACCTCCTCACTCCTCACCCGGCTATGTTCCCGCAAATTCGGTAACGCCGCAGGCGCCTCTCTTGAGCCTCACGTACCCCCTGGTGGATTCGAACCACCGACCGTCGCCTTAGAAGGGCGCCGCTCTGATCCACTGAGCTAAGGGGGCGGGGAGTCCGCTTGCAATTGTGACGCTCCGACCGGCCCCGGTCGCAGCTTCTCCGGCGACCGCTCGGCCGAGGACCCGCTCAACCTCCCCCATCGGGCCCGTAGCATGGAGCTGTGACCTCCAACCCGACTCAGATCACCACCTGCTATCTCACCAGACACTGTGACGTGGCCAACCCTGATGGAGTGCTCTACGGGCATCTTCCCAACTTCGGCCTCAGCCCCAAGGGCCAGGAGCAGGGGCGCGCGCTGGGACGGTACCTGGCCCAGTTCCCGATCGCGGCCGTGTACATCAGCCCCCTGCAGAGGGCCAGGGAGACGGCGGCCCTGCTGGTGGCGGAGCTGACCCCGCCGGTGCCGGTGCTGGAACGGACGGACCTCATCGAGGCGGAGTTCGGGCGCTACCTGCAGGGAACCAAATACAAAGACGTCATATGGCGCAAACCCCGCTGGTGGGTCCACATGGTCTGGCCCGGGATGCTCCGTGGGGACGAGACCATGGGCCAGATGCACGGTCGGGTGTCCCGGGTAATCGACGAGGGGCTGCGCGACCACCCCGGAAGCACCTTCGTGTGCGTAAGTCACGGGGACCCGATCCAGGCCTACTGGGCAACCCAGGACCGGCGTCCCCCCTGGGCTCTGCACCGGCTACAGTGCGCCAAGGGAGGCACGTTGAGGCTGCGCTACCAGAACGGGCGGCTCTTGGACAAGGTCTACCTGTCTCCTGAGGTGATCGCCAGCTCGGGGGCGCCCGCCGCTGCTGACATCCCGGCCACCAAGACCTGACCGACCGCCTGCGCCGCCGTCCATGCAGGCGCACGGCAGGCGCACGGACCGCGGCCGCAGGTGCCGCCCCTGGCGGGGAGCCCGGATCGGATGGAGCGCACCACCCAGGGCTCCGCTCGCATCGAAGCGCTGCTGGCGGGATAACCGGGATAACATTGACCAGCGCCCGCCCACAGGCGGGGGCTGCCGAAGGGAGGTCGTTCATGCCCAAGATCGTCGTCGGGGTCGACGGCTCAGACCAATCAATGGCCGCCGTTCGCTGGGCCAGCACGGAGGCACAGCTGCGCGGTGCTTCGTTGGAATTGGTGAGCGCCTGGAGCATCCCCCAGATCGCCGCCGGGTCGGTGACCCAGGATGTGGTCGATGCTCTCGAGGCGTCCGCCAAGGATGCGGTCAGTCGCGCGCAAGCGGAGGTGGGAACGCTCGCCCCCGATGTCAAGGTTGTCGCGGAAGCCGCGGAGGGCCACCCTGCCGAGATACTTGTTCACCGTGCCAGAGACGCTGAGCTGCTGGTGGTGGGGGCGCGTGGCTTGGGAGGGTTGAAGGCGCTGCTGTTGGGTTCGGTCAGTCAGGAGTGCGGCCAGCACTCGGTGGTCCCGGTGGTGATCGTGCGGGGACAGCACTGACGCGCCTTTCCCAACGCTGAGCGTCCGTCTCGTGGGCTGTTCCGGGAGTGGTGGGCCCGGCTCGGGCCCACCACTCCCCGTTACTCGAGCTTTCCCCTGGCCAGCACCCGCAGCGTCCGACGCAGCGGGTCGTAGTGACGATCGGCCACCCTCTCCTTCATCGGGATGATGGCGTTGTCGGTTATGCCGATGTGCTCCGGACAGACGTCGGTGCAGCACTTGGTGATGTTGCACATGGCGACCCCTGCCTCGCCATAGAGCTGGGGCAGGCGGTTGGCGACATCCTTGGGATGCATCTCCAGAGACGCCATGCGGACCATGAACCGAGGTCCAAAAAAGCGTCCCGTGCCATCGTGCTCCCGCAGCACGTGGCAGACATCCTGGCAGAGGAAGCACTCGATGCAGCGCCGATGCTCGATCACGCGCTCGATGTCATGCTGGTAGATCACAAAGGGAGCCTGCTCCCCAGCCGCCGGCGTGAATGGCTGGATCCGCCGGTTCACCTCATAGTTCCAGCTCACATCGGTCACCAGGTCCTCCACCTTGGGGAAGGACCGCATCGGCTGGACCACAATCTCGCCGGCATGCTCAAGCACCTCGTCGACTCGGGTCTTGCACATGAGCGACGGGCGGCCGTTGATCTCCGCGCTGCAGGAACCGCACTTGCCGGCCTTGCAGTTCCACCGAGCCGCCAGGTCCCCGGTCCCGTTGGCCTGGATCCAATGCACGGCGTCGAGCACCACCATCCCCTGAACCTGGGGCACTGTGAACTGCTCAAAGGCGCCGCCTTCGGCGTTGCCACGCCAGACCCGCATCTGCACCTCGCGGTCGGTCATGCCATCGTCGTAGCTGATCCGCAAGGTCTTGGGGTGCTCATCCTCGGGTGACACCTCGACCTTCGGCTCTGGACCCTTGCGCTTGGCCTTGAGCTTGGCTTCAGCCAGGTCTGCCACCGCGGTGGCGGCGACCCTGGTCTCCCCCTCGGTCAGCTTGCGCAGCCCCTCGGGCATTGGCGGAATCGGTGCCCGGACGATCTCCATCTGACCGCCCGCCGCCTTGCGTGTGATGAGGTTCACCTGACCCAGCTCTGGGTCGCGTTCAAGATAATCCAGGCGCCACTGCGAGCCTCGGCTCTCGCGACGCTCCAGGGCCGAACGCACGATCGCCTCACTGACGGTGAGCATGAAGATGTCGTCCCGCGCCCCGCTGAAGCCAGGGTTGTAGGCCGCGGTTCCCGGCACCCGGATGCGCTCCGCCCGCTCCTTCATCTCCAGGATCTGCTCCAACGCTTCGGTCAGAGACTGTTCGGTTCGGGCGATGGCGGCCCCGGACTGCATGACGTCCTGAAGCTCGCGGTGAAGCTTGAAGGGGTCCTCACCCTTGCCGCCCGAGAGCGGGCGCATCAGGACCGCCTGCTCAGCCTCCACCTCCGCGGGGCTGATCCGCGGGAGCTTGTCATGCAGCTTCACGAACTCAGCCGCCGCATCCCCGGCCCGGCGGCCGAAGACCAAGATGTCCCCCAGGGAATTGCCCCCCAGCCGGTTGGCCCCGTGCAAGCCGGCGGCGCACTCCCCGGCCGCGTAGAGGCCCGGGACGGTGGTGGCCGCGGTCTCCGCGACGACGTTGATTCCGCCCATGGTGTAGTGGATGGTGGGAGCAACCTCCATGGGCTCCTTGGTGATGTCGACCCCGGCCAGGCTGTGGAACTGCTCGTACATGGACGGCAGCCGGCGGCGGATCGTATCCGCCCCCAGATGGGTCACATCCAGGAACGCCCCCCCGTGAGGGGAGCCCCGTCCAGCCTGGACCTCCTTGAAGATCGACCTCGCCACCACGTCCCGGGACGACAGATCCTTCTTGATGGGGTCGTAGCGGGCCATGAACCGCTCGCCGGCACTGTTGCGGAGGATCCCCCCCTCGCCGCGGACCGCCTCCGTGACCAGGATTCCTCTGGCCCCGGGCGGCCAGACCATCCCGGTCGGATGGAACTGAACGAACTCCATGTCCTTTAGTTCGGCGCCCGCCTCGTAGGCCATGGCGGCGCCGTCGCCGGTTCCCTCCCAGGAGTTGGAGGTGATCCGGAACATCCGCCCCCAACCTCCGGTCGCCAGCACCACAGCCTTGGCCCGGATCACGACGGGCTCCCCGGTGGCGCGCTGATAGCCCACCCCTCCGGCGACCCGGTCTCCATCCTTGAGCAGCCGGGTCAGGGTGGTCTCCATGTGCACGGTGACCCCTTCGGTGTGCACCAGGCGGTCCTGGCAGGTGCGAATCAGCTCCAACCCGGTGCGATCCCCGATGTGGGCCAGACGCCGCCAGGAGTGCGCGCCGAAGGCCCGCTGGCTGATCGCTCCACGCTTGGTGCGGTCGAAGACCCCGCCCCACTGCTCCAGTTCGATGACCCGGTCGATGACCTCGTGGGCATACAGCTCGACCATGCGCCAGTTGTTCAGCATGGCCCCGCCGCGCATGGTGTCCCCGAAGTGGACCTCCCAAGAGTCCTCCGAGTCCATATTCCCCAGGGCCGCGGCGATCCCTCCCTCGGCCATGACGGTGTGGGCCTTGCCCAGCAGCGACTTGCAAACGACCCCGACCGAGCAGCCCTGCTCAGATGCCGCGATAGCGGCCCGCATGCCGGCGCCGCCCGCCCCCAGCACCAGGACGTCGTAAGTTGCCTCGATGGTCATCTCCTCCCCCCTCAGAAGCCTAGATGGGGATCGTGGATGACCCCGAATTGCAGCAGCCGGATGTACAAGTCGGTGAGGATGAGGGTGAACAGGCTTATCCAGGCGAAGGTGGAGTGGCGGGCATTGAGCCAGCTCACCCCGCGCCAGGCCTGGTAGCGCTGGCGGCCGCCCAGGATGCAGGAGAAGCAGTCCTTACCGCCTCCCACCAGATGGCGCAGAGAGTGGCAGCCAAAGGTGTAGCCGGTCAGGAAGATCACGTTGGCCAGCATGATTGCGCTGCCCAGCCCGATCCCCCAGTGCCCGTGGTAGGAGAACGCCTGGTAGGCGTCGATCCAGAGCACCACCAGGAACCCCACCGCGAAGTACATGAAGAAGCGGTGCAGATTGTTGAGGATGAAGGGCAATCGGGACTCCCCCCGATAGGCCTTGCCCCGCCCGGTCAGAGACACCGCCGCCAGCTCCGCCGGCTCTCTGACTGCACAGCCCGGAGGGTCCTGGAAGAAGGACCGGTAGTAGGCCTTGCGGTAGTAGTAGCAGGTGGCTCGAAATCCCAGGGGAATGTAGAAGATGAAGAGCGCCGGCGATGCCGGGGTCCTGCCGACGGCCACCTGGGGCGAGTAGAACGGTGAGAGGTACTGGTGGAACTGATCGCTGTGGAAGAAGACGATGGTCCACAGGCTGTAGACACCAAAGATGGTCAGCCACGCGACCACGTTGGCGGGGTAGAGCCACCAGCGGTCCTGGCGGCGCACATCGGCGTCAGCCGGACGGGTCAGGGTAGCAGCCATCAGGGTAGTACCGCGGTGACTTCCCGGACCGCCTCAGCGGACCGGTCAAGCTCTGCTCGCTCCTCCTTGGTCAACTCCACCTCGATCACCTCTGACACCCCAGCTCCCCCCAGCTTCACGGGCACGCCCATCACCACTCCGCTCAAGCCGTACTCACCATCCAGCCTGATGGCGCAGGGGAGCACCTGACGGCGGTCGGCGGCGATCGCCTCCACCATCTGGGCGGCTGCCGCAGAGGGCGCGTAATAGGCGCTCCCGGACTTCAGCAGCTTGACGATCTCAGCCCCCCCATCCCTGGTGCGCTGGACTATCTCCTCGAGCCTCGGCTGGGCTATCAGCCGGCCCACCGGAACCCCCGCCACGCTGGTGACTCCGCGCAGCGGCACCATGGAGTCGCCATGGCCACCGAGCACGTACGCCTCCACGCTGCGCACAGAGACCTTCAACTCAGCGGCCAGGAAGGAGCGGAACCGTGCGGTGTCGAGAATCCCGGCCATCCCGATCACCCGGAAGCGGTCCAGACCGCTCCGACGCAGGGCCAACTCGGTCATGGCGTCCAGTGGGTTGGTGACGATCACCAGCACCGCCTGGGGCGACCGGCGCATCACCTGCTCGGTCACATCCCCCACTATCTGGGCGTTGGCACTGATGAGGTCGTCGCGGCTCATGCCCGGCTTGCGGGCCAGCCCCGAGGTGATCACCACCACCGACGACCCCTCGGTGATCGCATAGTCGGTGCCTCCCACCAGCTGGGTGTCATAGCCCAGGATGGGACCGGCCTCGGCCATGTCCAGCGCCTTGCCCTCCGCCAACCCGTCCACCACATCGACCAGGGCCAGGTCGAACAGGTCCAACTCCGCCAGCCGCTGGGCCGTGGTGGCACCCACGTTGCCAGCCCCGATGATCGAAACCTTGGGTCTCATCGCACCTCCCGTTGCTGGGCGCGGTCAAAAAGCCCGCCTGAACGAATTCCATGATAGAGACCCGGGCGCGAGTTCAGGAGGAGAGGTCGGCGCGCAGGCGGCGGGAGCATTCCTCGATCGCGGCCCAGGCGGCCGACCTCCCCTCCCAGCCGCCCACGGAGACCTCCTTCAGGTCCTCCAGTTGCTTGTATGTCTCGAAGAAGACCTCGATCTCGCGCAGCCAGTGCGGGGCCAGATCCCCGAGCTCGCGGATAGGGTCGAAGCGGGGGTCTGAGGCGGCCACGCAGAGCACCTTGATGTCAGTGCCGTGTTCGTCCGCCATGTGGAGCAGGCCGATGGGCCGGGCCGGCACCGAGCATCCCGGGAAGGTGCCCTCCTCCACCACCACCATGGCGTCCAGAGGGTCCCCATCCTCGGCCAGGGTGTCGGGAATGAATCCGTAATCGGTCGGATAGTGCACCGACGAGTGCAGCACCCGATCGAGCCGGATGCGGTGGGTCTTGTGGTCCATCTCGTACTTGTTGCGGCTGCCCTTGGGGATCTCCACCATCACCTCGACCATCTCTGCCATGGGCGCTTCCTCCTCAGGAAAACCAGGGCGACAGACCGGTGCCCGCCTCGTTGGGAACCATTCTGACCCGCGGGATCTGCCAGATCTGGGATGTCGTCTGCTGGTCGGAGTCAACTCTGGCATCGACCACCCCGCCCACATAGCCCAGATTCCCTAGCTCCGAGAAGAGAACCGTCTGGGATGGACCGACTCCGGTCGGAGTCGGATACGGCCAGGGCCCGCTGTATGCGATGAACTGCACCGGGCGCCCGGTGTGCTGGGCCAGGGTCTGAGCGGTCTGCCCGGCCAACTGGGTCACCAGTGAGGAGGACAGCCCCCAGAGCGCGACGTTGTCGTAGAGGGTGTGGTCCTCGATCCAGAATCCGGAGTCAGCCAGGGTCTGAATCTGGGTCCAGCTCATGTAGTGCTGAGGGTTGGTCCCGGTCAGCGATCTGACGAACTTGCCCACCATTCCACTGGGGACGAAGAAGGTGGCCGTATATCCGTAGTGAAGCAGGACCGGAACCGCGTTCTGGTAGGGGCTCTCGCGCCCGTCGTCAAAGGTGATCACGACCGGATTCGATGGCAGCGGCAGCCCGTAGATGAGGAAGTCCGCCAAGCGGTTGAGCGAGATGGCGTGGGCGTGCACTGACGCCAGATAGGCCATCTGGCCGGCGAACTGACCAGGGGTGACGGTGAGGCCGTACTCCAGGTCGTAGGCATAGGTGCTGTTCCACTGCGAAGGGATGGGAAACGGTGCGACCACGTGATACATCAGCACCGGCACCGAGGCTGACTCCTGTGGCAGCTGGGCGGGCTCGATCACGGGGGCGTCCAGTGATGCCGGCCCCTCCCCGAGGACCTCGGGGGCGCCCCGCCCGTTCGCCACCAGCACCAGGCGCTCCTGGCGGTAATCTGCCGCCACTCCGGTTGGGTGAAGTGCCGCGGGGCCGGCAAAGGTCACCGATACCGGGATCGTCATACCTCCTCTCACCACCTGGGAAGGATTCTCGGGGCTGACCCAGGTCGGGGCAGGACCAACCGGACCCAGGCTGAAGGAGGTGATATGCGACGCGCCCTGGAACTTGGCACCCAGCATGGCTGAGCGAGCCGCCTCCGATGGCCACTGTTCCTTGGCCAGAGGTGCCAGCTCGGACCACTGAGCCGCATAGCTTCCTGTCTTCAGCTGGGCCATGAAGGCGTTGGCCACCTCTCTCGCTCTGGCCGCCACCGTTGTGGTCCTGGGTGTGGGCCGACGGGCGGGTGGGCGGCGCGCGACCCCGGGCGACGCACACCCGGCGACCAGCAGGACCGTGGCAGTCAACGGCACCACCAGCCTCACCACCGTGGGTCTCCCTGCGCCCCATCGCACAGTCCTCGATGGTAGCCATGGCGTCCGCCGGCCGCAAACTGGGCGGCTCAGGAGCTCACCGGCACCACGCCGGCGGGCAGGTGCCCACGGCGGACCCACACCTCGGACTCGTGAGGGTGATAGACCTCGACGTAAAACTGCTTCAGGTAAGGGACGATCTGGGGGTACACGTAGAGGGACGAAGGGGTGGTGACCACCACCACCGGCCGGCCGGCCCGCACCCGATCCATGACCCGGCTCGGGCCCAGCCACATCTCGTTCACGTACAGGGCTGGCGTCGGAACGACAGGATTGACGCCGGCCAACAGGTACACCCACGCGTCAGACGACCACGCCAGGGCGCTCTGGCCCCTGAGACCGTGCTGGTCGATCCACGCGGCCGCCTCCTTCTCCCCCGCCACCCGGTGGTCGAAGAAGTCGAGGTAGCTGAGGTCTGACTCCTGACCCAGAGCGCGACGGGCGAAGTTCTGGTAATAGCCCAGCGTGATTCCCGTCGTGTAGGACGCCAGCCCCCCGCCGGTGGCCAGCAGCTGCCCCCAAAGTGCGCAGGCGATCATGGCGGCGAGCACGACCCCGGCGTGGCGCCGACCCGATCGGACCAGCGCCGACACCCGCCAGCCGCGTGGGTCTGGCACACGCGCCACCAGCAGGGCGAGAGGGACCACCAGAGGGATGGTGAAGAACACATATGGGCGGTTGGGCAGGGCAGCCGTCAGAGCGCTGGCTGCGAGCCAGATCCAGACCAGGCGCCACCCGTGGTCCCTCTCGCCTCTGCCCCAGAGCGCCCCCAGGGGAATGAGGAGCAGCGCCACCACCCGCGGAAAAACGGTTCCCAAAGAGAGGCCCACCGACTGCTTTGCGTAGCTGTCGTAGGAGGTGACCAGCAGGTAGAAGACGTTGCGGGGCCCAGCCCAGATCAGATACGGGGCCAAAGCCGCTCCCACCAGCACGAATGTCGTGAGTGCCAGGGCGAAAAGGGGCCGGCGTCCACGTCCCTGGGGAAGCAGCAGCAGCCAGAGGCCAGCCGCCGCGGCCGTGGCCAGGGCCGTCTGCTGGAAGAGGATCGCGGCCGCAAAGCAGGCCCCGGCTGCCACCCCCAGGAGCCGCACGTCGCGCCCCCTCGTTGCCCGGCCAGCGGCCATGGCAGCCACCATGCCCCAGGTTGATGGAGCGATGAGAAGGCTCTCCGGCAGCGCCAGCTCGGCGTTGATGATGGGTAGCCCCAGTACCACGGCGGCCAAGAGCACGGCCACCAGTGCCCTCCCTCGCCCCATCAGGTCGCTCGCCAGCTTGAAGAGTCCCAGCAGGGTGATCAGGCCCATCAGGGTGGACATCAGATGCAGGCCCAGCTCTGACGGGCCGAACAGGCTGAGCGCCAGCCCGTACGACCAGAACAAGAGTGGCGGCTTGTTGTTCCAGACCGTGCTGTAGAGAGTGGAGCCGTGCATCGACAGCCAGGCGGTGGTGGCATACCCGGCTTC
This sequence comes from bacterium, assembly GCA_021795235.1. Taxonomy (GTDB): domain Bacteria; phylum Chloroflexota; class Dormibacteria; order Aeolococcales; family Bog-877; genus AG-12. The sequence goes on along the minus strand of JAJYPP010000050.1, from coordinate 8,264 downwards.
GTCGGTGTACCAGTGCGGCTCGAACCAGGAGGGGGCTCGCAGCACCACAAAGAGCAGCAGCACCAGCGCCAACGCCAAGTGAGTGCGCTTCCACCGCGCCCCTCGCCGGGCTGTACCTTCCGGGGGCGCCACCCGGGCCATCGCGCTCAAACCAGGCAGAACTCCAATCAGATCCAACCCGAGGACGTGACTCCAGGCCCACGGCCCCAGTGAGCCGCTCGGCAAAGGGCGTCGCCGGGGTGCCGAGACTCGGCAGCCCCGGCTATTCTCGGGCCTTCCGCTGTGACTTCGCTGAGAAGAGTCTCTGCGGCCGAGGCCCCTGTCTCATCCCCCGTAAGATGAGGGCCTCTTGGCAACCACAGCCGCCCCCACCCGCGTCCTGGTGACTGGAGGCGCCGGCTTCATCGGCACCCACACAGTCCGCCTGCTGTTGCAGGCGCGATCCCGGGTGATGGTGATCGACGACCTCCGCCATCCCTGCGGCGAGCCGGTGCCCAAGGAGGTGGAGCTGGTGGTGGCTGACATGGCCAGCCCCCAGGCGATCGCCGCCATGGTCAAGTTCAGGCCCGAGGCCGTGATCCACCTGGCGGCACAGGGCGGCGTGAGTCGGTCCCTGCGCGACCCCGCGTCGGATGCCCTCAACAACGTGGTCGGCACGGTGGCGGTGCTCAGAGGAGCGGTCGACGCCGGGCGGCCCTCCATCGTCTTCGCTTCCTCTGGGGGCGCCATCTACGGCCGCGCCCGCCGGCTCCCCAGCCGCGAGGGAGACCACGCCCAACCGCTGGCTCCCTACGGGGCGGCCAAGCTGGCCGGTGAGGGCTATCTGGGCATGTTCCATCGAACCTTTGGACTGCACTTCACAGCCATGCGGTACGGCAACGTCTACGGCCCCTACCAAGACGGCACCGGCGAGGCCGGGATGGTCGCCATCAGCTGTCAGCGCCTCCTGGACGGCCTTCCCCCCAGGGTGACCGGGGACGGCGCTCAGACCCGTGACTTCGTCTTTGTGGAGGACGTCGCCCGGGCCAACCTGCTGGCCATCGCGCGCCCACTAAATGGGCCGGTCAACATCGGCACCGGCCGCGGGACCTCCATCAACGACATCGCCAAAACATTGATCCGCCTGGCAGGACACACCGGCGAGAGCGAGCCCGTCCCGGCCCGACCCGGGGAGGTCAGGGCCAATTTCCTCAACCCTGGGCGCGCCAGCTCGAAGCTGGGCTGGGCCGCCGAGGTTGGGATCGAGGACGGGTTGCGCCAAACGCTTGATAGCTTTCGGGCTAGGGCTGCGGCCGGTGGTCCGATGGGGCCCGTGCCTAACTAGAGGGTGCTCCAGGAGGCTGCCAGCTTCGGCCCAACTCCAGGCGTAGCCTCACCAGCTCCCGCACCGCCCGCAGGATCGGCAACAGACGCCCCCCAGATCTCACCCCAGCCAGCCGGGGATGATGGGTCAGGCCAACCTGCACCACCCGCAGGCCGGAGCGTCGGCACTTGTAATACAGCTCGGTGTTCAGCAGCGCAGAGCGGGCGCGAATGGGAGAGGCCATGTCCAGCACCGAGCGCCGCATCAGTTTGAAGCCGCAGTCGACATCCCGATAGTGGATGCCGTACAGCAGCGTGACCAGAACATTGAAGGTGTTGCTGACCACCGAGCGGTGCCATGGATCGGCCCGGTGGATGCGCCAGCCCGTGACCATATCCGCCTCAGCGGCCCGCGACGCCAGCAGACGCAGATCCCTGGGATCGAACTGGCCATCCCCGTCTATGAAGGCAACCCAGTCCCCGCGAGCAGCTCGCAGGCCATCAGCCACCGTGATCCCGTAGCCAGACTTGTGAGAATGGGAGACCACCACGAGCCGCTCCTGGTCCGGGCCCATCGCCTCCCGACTCACCCTCACCGTGCCGTCATGGCTACCATCGTCGACGAGCACCACCTCAAAGCCGTCCGCCAGCTGGCGCAGCACCGGCAAAGCCGCCCCCAGCACTCGGGGAAGGTTGGCCTCCTCGTTGTGAGCGGGGATGACCAGGCTCAGCAGCCCGGCCAGCCGCCGTTCAACCAGAGCGGGATCGTCAGCCGTGGACAACGGTGATGCCCTGGAGCAGGGTGTAGATCAGGGCGGGGAAGATCCCCAACACCAGTGTTCCCGCTCCCGCCAGCACCACCACCAGGCCCGCAGGGACGCCAACCGCCACCGCCGACTCCGGAGCGGCGACGGCCGCCCCGCCCACAGAGACCCCCGCCACCTGGATCTCCTCATCAGATGCCGTCTGGGGCATGCCGGAGAACATGATCAGGATCACGCGCAGATAGTAGAAGAGGGAGACCGCCGAGGTCAGAATCCCCCAGATCGCCAGGGGTAGCTGGCCATCATGGATGGCGGCCGAGAAGAGGAAGAACTTGCCGAAGAATCCCACGGTCAGCGGGAAGCCGGCCAGCGAAAGCATGAATATCGCCATCAGTCCGGCCAGCACCGGCTGCCGTCGTCCCAACCCGCTCAGTTGCGAGTAGCGGTCACAGTCCTCGCCGCGTCGGCTGAGGATGGTGATCACCGCGAAGGCACCCGTGTTCATGAAGGCATAGCCGGCCAGGTAGTAGAGCGAGGCCTCGGTGCCGTCAGGACGTCCAACCGCCAGACCGATCATGACGTAGCCGGCCTGAGCTATTCCTGAGTAGGCGAGCAGCCGCTTCACCGAGGTCTGCGCCAGCGCCACCACGTTGCCGAAGACCATGGAGATGATCGCCACCACCGCGATCGGAACCTGCCACTCGGCCCGGTAGGGAGCCAGGGTGGCGGAGAACAGGCGCAGGAAGACCGCAAAAGCTGCCACCTTGGTGGCGACCGACATGAAGGTCGTCACCAATGCGGGGGAACCCTGGTAGACATCCGGAGTCCACCAGTGGAACGGAGCGGCCGACACCTTGAAGGACAGGCCCACCGCCAGCAGCGCGATCCCGGCCAGCAGCATCGGGTCGAACTGCTGAGATACGGCGGTGGTGGTCAGCACGTGATGAATGGCGACCAGCCCAGTGTGGCCGGTCTCGCCGTAGATGAGAGCCATCCCGTACACCAGAAATCCCGACGCAAAGCCTCCCAGCAGCAGGTACTTCATGGCCGCCTCCTGGGGCAGCGGCTCATCCCTTGCGAAGCCGGCCAGCACATACAGGGGGATCGAGAGCAGCTCAATCCCCAGAAAGACCACGATCAGGTTGAGGGCGCCGGTGAGCACCAGCATCCCGGTCACCGAGGCCAGCAGCAGGATGTAGTACTCGCCCTCCTCCATCCCGCGCCGCCTCAGGTAACCGGGGCTCAGCGCCACCACCGCCAGGGCGGTGATCAGGATCACGAAATCGGCGAAAAGGGCGAAGCGGTCCTCAGCATAGGCGCCGTTGAAAACCACCGGGTTTGACGCATGCACCGCCCACTGGCCAGCGGCTGTGCCCAGAGCTCCCACAAGCACGATGGCTGTGGCCACCGGGAGCACCAGGTTGCCGCGTCGGGGCACCAGCAGGTCGGCCAGCAGGACCATCACGGCCCCGCCTCCCACTATCAAGATGGGCAGGATGCCGACCAAATTGGCAGCGGGCACAAAGTGAAGGGGTAGCCAGGGAGCGGCGGCGAGCTGGGTGATCTCCGCTGGGAACATCATCGACCCCTCCCCTGGCCGTCGGCAGGCGTGGTGACCTGGCGCGCAGCCGGGCTGGCAACCGTGCCACGGGCGACCGCCTGGGAGTACTGAGCCGCTGAGAACCGGCTGTAGCGGATGATCGGGCCGGGGTACACCCCGATGAGGACCATCAACGCCACCAGCGGTACCAGAGCCACCAGCTCCACCGGCCCCAGGTCGATCCGACCAAACCGCCCAACCGCCTGCGCTATCACAGACGACTCATCCGGGCCACCGGGCGCCCGCAGCGGGCCCTGGGTCAGGCCCTGGTACATCCGCAGCATGTACCAGCAGGCCAGGATCACCCCCAGGCTGGCCACCACCGCCCAGACCGGGGAGACCTGGAAAGCCCCGAGCAGGATCAGGAACTCACCCACGAAGGAGTTGAGCAGCGGCATCCCCAAACCGGCCAGAGCCACCACCAAGAACATCCCTGCCATCACCGGCATGGTCTTGGCCAGGCCCCCCAGGTCGCGCAGGCTGCGGGTGGCGAACCGCGCCTCGAAGATGCCCACGCATATGAACAGAGCGGCAATGACGATGCCGTGGTTGACCATCTGGATGATGGAGCCGTCGATGCCATCGATGTTGAGCGTGAAGATGCCCAGCACGACGAATCCCAGGTGGCTTATGGAGGCGTAGGCGACCGTGCGCTTGACATCGCTCTGCGCCAGGGCGGCCAGGGCTCCATAGAGGATGCTGGCTACCGCCAGCCCCATCATCAGCGGCTGGAAGAGGTGGCTGGCCTGGGGGAAGAGGGTGAGGTTGTAGCGAATGAAGCCAAAGGCTCCCAGCTTGCTCACGATCCCAGCGAAGAACACCAGGAACGGCGTCTTGCCAGAGGTGTAGGCATCCGGCAACCAGCTGTGGAACGGTACCAGCGGCACCTTGATGGCAAACGCCAGGGCGAACGCCAGGAACAGCCAATCCTGCGGGTTCATGGCGGGGAAGCTGTGTCCGAACAGGCTGAAGGTGGTGGCGTGGGTGGTCGAGACGAAACTCTGCGCCGCGATCAAGGTGGGCACATCGAACGTATAGACGCTGGTTTGGGCCCCGGTGATGAAGTACACCCCGAGGATCGCCAGCAACATGAACAGGCTGCCGGCCACCGTGTAGATGATGAACTTCAACGCGGAGCGCCCTCGGCGCTCATCGCCCCACCCGATCATGATGAAGTACAGGGGGATCAGGGCTGCCTCCCAGAAGAAGTAGAAGAGGACCAGATCCAGCGAGGTGAGCACGCCGATGACTCCCACCTCGCTCAGCAACATCAGCACTGCGAAGGCCTTCAGCCTCTCCTCCTTCCGGCTCAACACCACCGCCGCCACCAGGAAAAGGAGCGCCGCCAGGGTGATCAGCCAGACCGCCAGGCCGTCAACTCCCAGATGGAAGGAGAAGTTGATCGGCGGTGGCCCCGCCTGATTAAAGGCGTTGTTCCCCTCGTTGAAGGCTGGGTGGAACTGCGATAGGGAGCTGCTGGTGTGCAGCCAGCTCAGCTGTTCCTGGAACTGGAACGTCACCGGGGAATGCACCTGGGAAAGCGACTGGCCGTTGGCGCGGCCGCTGAGCCGCGAGGCCGCACTGCCAGGAACGGCCAGGAAGTACACCAGCATCACCACACTGAGGCCCAGGGTGGCGGCCGTCACCGCGATCAGGCAGATCCGGATCAGCCGGGGCCGGCTACCAGGCAAACCCAGTATCAGGAGCGCCCCGCCCAGGGGCACCAGCAGGAGTACCGCCAGGATTGGCCAGGTCATGTCAGCCTCAGCCCCAGCACCACCAGCCCAACCAACGCAAAGAAGAAGAACACCAGGGCATAGTCCTTGAGGAATCCGGTCTGAAAGGTTCTGAAGTCGTCGGCCAGGGTGGCGATAGCGTCGCGCACTCCTGCCACCGCAGCGTCGACCACGTCGGGCTCAAGGATCGTCCGCACCCCACGGGCCAGAGCCGCCACCGGCCGAACCAGGGTGTAGTCGTAGAGCTCGTCCCAGTAACATCGGTTGTAGGAGAGCTGGTAGAGCCACGGCAACCGGCGCGGCACCAGTTCGCGCGAGATGACCGCCTTTCCGTAGACGGCCCAGACTATTCCCACCCCGCCCAGACTGAGGACGACCCCTGCCAACAACGCCAGGCCGCCCACGAGGTCGCTCGGCTGATGGCTGGGAACCCCCAGCACCGGCCTCAGGAAACTGGTGAAGCCTGTGACGGGAGCGAAACCCGCGAAGTCGATGTTGAGAAAGCCCACAACCGCGGCCAGCCCGGCCAGAACCACCACTGGGATCAGCATCACCGGGGGTGCCTCGTGGGCGTGGGCCGCCGCCTCCGACCTCGGCTCACCCTTGAAGGCAACCCAGACCACCCGGAAGATGTAGAAGCTGGTCAGCACGTTGACGGTCACTCCCACCAGCCACAGCCAGGGGACCGCGGGACCCAGGGCCAGGCCATTGCTGAGCAACTCCTCCTTGCTGAAGAACCCCGCGAAGAAGGGGATGCCCGAGAGCGCCAGGGCTCCCACCGTGAAGCAGGCAAAGGTCCATTTCATGCGTTGGGAGAGGCCCCCCATGGCACGAATGTCCTGTTCGTCGTTGATGGCGTGGATCACATTCCCGGCCGCCAGGAAGAGCAGCGCCTTGAAGCAGGCGTGAGCCACCAACTGGAACATTCCCGCGGAATATGCCCCCACGCCCACCGCGAAGATCATGAGCCCGATCTGGCTCATGGTCGAGTAGGCGATCACCCGCTTGATGTCGTACTGGGTGCAGCCGATGAAACCGGCCATCAGGGCGGTGCCGATACCGATGGCCGCCACCAGGCTGGCGGCAATCGGTGCCTGCTGGTAGATGGGATGGAAGCGAGCGACCAGATACACCCCGGCCGTCACCATGGTGGCCGCGTGGATCAGGGCGGAGACCGGAGTGGGACCCTCCATGGCGTCCGGCAGCCAGGTGTGCAAGGGCCACTGGGCCGACTTGGCGGCTGCGCCCAAGAACAGCAGGATCCCGATCGCCGTGACCATGCCGCCTCCCACCGGGCCCAGCCCTTGGTGGAAATGGGCGCCCGGGCCCACGTTGTCGAAGATGGTCTGCATGTTGACGGTGTGCAGCAGCCGGCCACTGGGGCCGCGCAGGTTCAAGAAGATAAGGAACGCCGCCAGGACCAGCCCCACGTCACCGATAACCTGGGTGACGAAGGCCTTGCGACCGGCGACCACCGCGGACTTGCGCTCGTACCAGAACGCGATCAGGGCATATGAGGCGAAGGCCACCATCGCCCATCCAATGATGAGAAACACCAGGGTGTTGCTCATCACCAAGACCAGCATGCTGGTGACGAACAGGTTCATGTAGGCGAAGAATCGGTTGAAGCTGCGGTCGTGGTCCATGTAGCCAACGCTGTAGACATGGATCAGGCCCCCGATCCCGGTGATGACGAGCATCATCAGGACCGAGAGGGGATCGATCCGCACCGAAAAGTTGGCGTTCAAGCCGGCCTGGGCGGCGACCCCGCCACCTGACCCAACAGACGCGTTTAGCCAGTGCCAGAAGACGATCGTTATGCCGCGATCCGACGGGGGCCGGCTCATCATGGCGACCAGGGCGACAACCGCGGCCACAAAGGAGCCCAGCACCACTCCCGGCCCCATCCAGGCAACCACCGCCTTGGGCAGCTTGCCGAAGGTCAGGGCGTTGACCAAGAAGCCCGCCGTGGGCAGGCCCAGGACGATCGCCGCCAGCACCAATGTGAAGGTGGGGTTCATGCCCGGGTCACTCGCTCATCTCGCTGAGCTCGTCGAGGTCCAGACGGCGGCCGCTCCGGTACACCCCGGTGATCAGGGCCAGACCCACCACCACCTCGCTGGCAGCGACCGCGATCACGAACAGGGCGAAGATCTGGCCGGCCATGGTGTCGGTGTAGCGCGCATAGGTGATCAGCGCGAGGTTGGCGGCATTGAGCATCAACTCGATGGACATGAACACCACCAGGGGGTTGCGGCGTACCAGCACCCCCACAGCTCCGATCGCGAACAGGGCAGCCGAGAGGATGAGGAAGCCGGGGAACATCCCGCTCACAGCAGGGGCCTCCGTCGTTTGGACAGGTACACCGCCCCCACCGCCGCCACCAGCAGCAGCAGCGAGGTGACCTCAAAGGGAAGCAGGTAGGTTGTGAACAGCTGCTCCCCCAACGTCTGAACCTGACCATGGGCATTGACCACCGTCGGCGCGAAGGGCCCGAGCCCGCCGTGGAGGCGACCGTTGCCGGCAACTGTGATGCCATTGAGGGTGAGACGGCCAATCACCAGGGTGAACACCACCGCGGCCAAGCCGCCGAGCAGAAGCCGGACCTCCAAGGGATGAACTCGCTCCTCGGCACCGGGGGAAAGCAGGGCGATGATGAAGACAAACAGCACCATCACCGCTCCCGCGTACACGATGATCTGCACCGCGGCCAGGAACTGGGCGTCGAGAAGCAAGAACAGGACTGCCAGGGACACCATGTTCACCACCAGGCTCAGCGCCGAGTAGAGGGTGCGCTGGCTGAGCACCACCCCCAGCGCGCCCACCAAGGCGAGCCCGGCCGCGATGCCGAAGATCACGGTC
>JAJYPP010000149.1 GCA_021795235.1 bacterium | reverse complement strand
GCCGCTCTCTGCGAGCTCCTCAACGACACCGAGACCACCTACCCCGGGACCGAGATGGTGATCCACTATTCCGTCAAGCAGCACCAAAGTCTTGCACCAACTGCCCCGCTACGTCAGTAGGTCTGGCTTCACGTCGAGCGCACCGACGGCGGAGGGCATCGCACATACGGGGTCGACAAGATCGGGGGTCTGCGGGTGACGACGACGCCCTTCAGACCTCGCTATCCGATCGAGTTCTCGGCCCACGGGCCGCTCCACGCCCAGCCCCAAAGCCGGAATCCGGTCGGCTGGCGAACCGGGCTTCGGCGATCACCGCTGCGGGCAGCCAGCGCACCCGTTCACCTCTACCAATGCACCCGCTGCGGCAAGGAGCTCCGCCACACCAAGCGCAACGCCTCGTTGCACGCCCACAAGGACCCTTACGGGTACCCATGCCCAGGGCGACGAGGTGTCTATCTGGGCACCAGATGACCGCCATCTGGGTCGGGCGACGTAGCCCGCCCGCCCCGCCCCGCCCCCCGTGTCCGCGTGTCATCCGGCCGAGCACACCTTCGCGGCGCGACGATCGACCGTCGCACTTCGAGATAGGACCCGGAAGGAGCGGGTGTGGGCGCATCCGACCCCACGAGCGAGACCCTCGCCGAGCCAGATCCCGCCGTGCTCGTGGATCAGCACGGCCGACTCGTCGCGGGCGACCGGGTGGCGAGCGAGGAGCTCGCCGGGAGGGTGCTTGGCCGTCTGCTCAAGCGCTTGCGGCGACGGTGGCCGAAATGGGCGCCTACCCATGTCCTCTACGACGCCGTCGTGGACGTCTTCTTGGACTACGTGGACGCTCCGCAGCGTTGCGATCCCGCCCGGGCATCGCTGCTCGGCTGGTTGGTGTTGGCGGCCCACCGCGACGTGGTCAACGTCTACCGGTCCGGCAGGAAGCGGTTCAACCACGACACGCCGCCGGTTTCTGCCCTAACTGAAAGCGGCACGGAACATCACCACGGTCATCATGGTCATGAGACTACTCGATCCCAGCCCCCGCCGCTCAGGGGCATTAGCCGCCCGAAGAGCGGGGTTTTGACCACAGTTTTGACCACAACGCCAACGGCTGGTGGCGGTCAGAAGCGGTCAATGGCGGACGCTCATGAGTTCCAGGCGGACGCTGACGGACGTCGGCGGTACCCCTGGCCGCATCTGAAAAACCCGGTGTCGGCGGTTCGATCCCGCCCCTCGGCACCGATTCTTGATTTCAGAGGCACCGACTATCGACAAGTGGAGCGGACAACTGACAAGAACGTTGACAACAACCCCGTCAGCCGCTGCAAGCTGTGCTGACGTTAATCCAAATTGGTGCGGCTCTCCTGGAGGGACGTCGCGCAGCACTCTCAGCGTTCGCTCCAGGGGACGAAGTCATGCAGACCGACCATCAGCAGGTCGCCAAGGGATGCAAGGGCCTCGATCTCTCGATTGGGGGGCTGGAGGTAGTGCGGAGCAGGACGGCGAGACATGCGATGTCCTCGCGGCCGTGCGCCACGGGCCACACGGCACGGGGAGGAAGTCCCCTCCAGAGGACGGCTTCACCCGCTCCCTTGCCACGAATATGCTGGTAGAAGCCCTGCCGAGGTCCTTCCAGAAGAGCCACACCCAACTCGTTCGATGCTGCGGCAGCCGGTTGCTAGGATGAAGCCGTGACACCGTTGCACGAGGATGAGATCGAGATCGACTTACCGCTCGCACGGGCGCTCGTCGACGCCGCCCTTCCCCACCTCGCCGGCCGACCGCTCCGACCTGTCGACGCTTCCGGGTCGACCAACGCGCTGTTCCGGCTCGGCGCCGACCACCTGGTACGGCTGCCCCGCCAGCCAGGCGGGTCAGAGACGATCGACAAGGAAGCTCGATGGCTGCCTCACGTCGCTGTTGCGCTGCCCGTCGCGGCCCCAAAGATCGTGGCTGTCGGTGAGCCCAACCTCGGCTACCCGGAGCGCTGGTCGGTCGTGTGCTGGACCGACGGGGAGACGCCCGATGTGCCCGTCGCCGGTCCTGACGGGCCGGCAGACGGCTTTGCCAGAGACCTGGCCGACTTCGTCAGGGCTCTCGGCGAGCTGCAAGTACCCCCCGACGCGCTCACAGACCCAGCGCTGCGCTGCTACCGCGGTGAGCCACTCGCAGCAATGGATGCCACCACACGCGACTACCTCGCTGACTGCCGCCAGCTGCCCGGCCTCGACCTCGACCTCGACGCCTGTCTGCGGATCTGGGAGACAGCCATGGCCCTGTCCGGCAGCGGGGAGGCGGTCGCGCCGCGGTGGCTGCACGGCGACCTGCTCGCGGAGAATCTGCTCGTCCGCAACGGCCGGCTGGCCGCGGTGCTCGATTTCGGCTGTCTCTCCGTCGGTGACCCCACCGTCGATCTCATCGTCGCATGGGAAGTGCTCGACCCTCCCAGCCGCGAGCTGTTCCGGTCTCTCCTGGGCGTCGACGAGGTCACATGGCTGCGCGGCCGTGCCTGGGCGCTGGCAATCGCGCTGATGACCTTCCCGTATTACTGGCAGACCATGCCTGAGCGCTGCGCCGCCCGCCTCGCCATGGCGCGCGCCGTGTTGGCCGACGCTGCACCGCTGCTCCAGAACGGAGGATGACATGCACGGCTACCAACCCATGACTAGCTTCGGCCACCAGGAGTCCATGCGCTACGACGCCGAGGACACCCGAGGAGACGAAGAGCAGACCGTTGAGTTCCTCGCCCGGCTCGCCGGCCAGCGCGACGCGTTGGAGCTCGCGGTAGGCACCGGCCGTATCGCTCTGCCACTGGCGGCCTCCGGCGTCTCCGTGGACGGGATCGAGATGTCACCCCACATGCTGGAGCGGATGCGTGAGAAGCCCGGCGGGGACGGTGTCGACGTGATCATGGGGGACATGTCGAGGGTCGGCACCGGACGCACGTACGGGCTCGTCTACCTGGTGTACAACACGATCGGTAACCTCCTCACCCAGGACGATCAAGTCCGATGCTTCGAGAACGCCGCCCGCCACCTAACCGACGACGGCGTGTTCGTGCTCGAATGCCGGGTGCCGGCCGCTCCATCACGAGCTGGCCACCAATTAGTCGACCCCGAGATCATCGGCGTCGACCACGTCGTCTTCGATGTGTGCCGCTACGACCCGGTGTCGCAGATCCTCGACGAGAACCACGTTCGCATCAGCTCTGACGGCATCGTCTTCGGACCGATCAGGGTGCGACTGGCTCACCCTCCGGAGTTCGACCTCATGGCCCGCATCGCCGGCCTTCGCCTACGCGACCGTTGGGGAGGGTGGAACCAAGAGCCTTTCACCGCGAGCAGCTGGCGTCACATCAGCGTCTACGAGCGAGCGCAGGACACGCCCTGACAGCTGCGCTCGGCGGCGGTCTTGATGCGTCTCGGGCCAGTGGGTCCCATGGCTCAGCTGATCGGGGCCACCGGCGAGGCCGAGTTCTGGCCTCGATGGCTGGCCAGCCGGTGGGTGCGAGACTTCGAGCGAGGCCGCTGCAGCGACGAGAAGTTCGCCGCCGGGATCGTCATCGAGTGGGGGCTGACGGCCACCGGGGCGGAGCGGCTCGCCGCGTTCGAGAGCAAGAGGGCAGCGGGTCGGCCCGGCACTATGATCACGCCCGGTGCGCTCTCAAAGCAGCCAATGTTAGCGATAGCCGAGAACGCACTAACCGTGATCCTCGATATGACGACCACCCCGACAGCTGTTGATGAGTCGATGCTCGCAGTCGTGGTAGAGGCGCCACGGCCACCGGTAACGAAATCGTACGGTCCAACCTGGCCGTGAGCCAACGGGGGTCAACCAGGTCACTGAACGGATGAGGTGGACCCGCGGGGGCCTCAAACTTCCTCCAGGCAGTTTGGGTCAACCACGCACCCCGGGACCCTCGGCCCGGCGCTGCGCCTCGCTACGCCCCGAGAAGTTTCCCCACCTTCTCCGCCGCCTCGCGCTCGAGTTCGTCAACCGCCCCGGCGTAGAAGGTGCTGGTCACCGCGATGCTCGAATGCCCGAGCCGATCCCGGGCGGTCGTCATCCCCACCCCGGCCTGGACCAGGAGGCCGCCGTGGATCGCCCTGAGGTCGTGCCATCGCAGCGGCCGGAGCCCGGTTACTTGCAGAGCCTTCTGAAGGGAGTGGGTCAGGCTGGACCCGTTCCGCGGTGCTCCCAGAGAAGTCGTGAACACCAGCCCGGGGATGGCCTCGCGCCACCTCCTCCAGGCGACCTGTCTGGCAGCGATCTGCGCCTCTCGCTCGTCCCGGAGCGCCTTCAGGCTAAGGTCCGAGAGCGCCACCGTACGGCAACTGGTCTCGGACTTTGGCGGCCCGAGCACATATTCGCGGTCCACCCTCTGGAGCGTCTCCCGCACTGTGAGGGTGCGACCCTCGAAGTCGATGTCTGGCCAGCGGAGCCCGAGCAGCTCGGCCTGGCGGAGACCGGTGTCGATGGAGATCGCGACCAGCCGTCTCAGCCCCGGTTCGCAGGCGTCCAGAACCAGATGAACCGCGGCCGGGGTCAGCACCGTAG
>JAJYPP010000148.1 GCA_021795235.1 bacterium | reverse complement strand
GCCCTCTTCGTCCACTGGGAACATGGTGCGTGGCCAAAGGCTGGGTAGCAGGAGCCCCGTGAAGGGAGACTTTCATGCGGGGATCTGAGAGAGCCGGGGGGTGTGATTCCCCCCGGCCACTCGACCATAGCAGAATAGCCCACGGCTAATTGAACTCACGATGGAGCCGGGGCGAGATCGCGGCGGGCTATAATTGCTCCAGCGTGGCTCACCGCCATCGGCGCCAAGGTCCCCCCGTGGTCGACCTCAACGATCTCGGCGCTCGAGGCCCTACATAGACCTTCAGGCTGCAGAAACTTCCGCCCCACGTCAGGAGTCCTGGACTCAGGCGGCGTGGCTGGGTGCGGCGAGGTCACGTACTCTCCTTGTCGCGGGAACTTGTGGAATGGCCGCTATCTGATCGGAAGCTGGCCGACGTCGGTTGGTCGAGTAGGTAGTGCCGTGGCCACGAGTCGATCGTGGTCCACCGCGAATATGGGATCCGATCGATGACTCCGACACATCGCGCTGGCTCAGCGAAGATCACCAACTCGGTGGCGCTACGATCATCGTCGGTCCAGACTGGGGCAGTAGCGCTCCGCACGAGGAGCGCCTCACATCCCGTGGTGAAGAGCTGTGCCCCGATCGGCTGGGTGTTCGGGTAGGCGGCGGTGGTCCGGTAGCCATCCGGATACGTTGCAGGCAGTCCGACTTCAAGGAGGCTGCAGGCAGACGTGAGATCGCCTACGGTGCTTAGCGAGCAGTTGAGGACCAGCATGTCAGGAAGAAACGCCGGGGCAATGTCGGTGGTGCTCACGCCAAGGGACGCCGTGCAAGCGTCCACCCATTGCGCCGCCAAGCCCGGGGTCAAGAACGTATACAACGCGGGAAACTCCGAAGGATTCCACCTGCCGGGCGTCTCAACAGTCTGCCCTGTCGCGAGGGGGTCTGAGGCATGGAAGGGCACGCACCCGAAGGCGGTGATGGTGATCGGGAATGTGTTCACAGAGGCACCTGGTATGAGAGGGCGCGCTTGTACGTGTTGAGCAGATCGCGATATCGCCCGGCGACGAGCCAATTGAGAGGACTAGACCCATCAAGAACTTCGCTTTGTCTGCGGACAACCGATGGGAGTCGATCCAACTTGACGTACTGGATCATCTGCTCGACCGTGTCGCTCAGCGCGTCGATCTTCTCCCAGCGGTCGGTCGAGATGGGAGCTCCGGCCAGCCACCGGCGTAGGCCTTCTCGGCTCACGTCCAAGAGACGGGCTAGCTCACTGGGGGAGAGCGCCAGCAGGCTCGCGATTCGCTCCACCTTGGCAACGTAACTGCCCTCGCGCGTCTCCTTCATGAGCTGGGAGATGCTGGCGAGCGCGACGTAATTCGCTGCCGTGGGATCGATGGTCGGGCGGTGCGGAGCCTCCGACGGGGATAAGCCGAGTACGGCGACCCCCCAGTGAACGCGCCCGCAAGTCTGAAGCTGATCTGCCCAGATACGTAGGTGGCTGCAGAGTCCGACTGCGAGATCGACGGACAGTGATCCGCTCGTGCCTACCCACCAACTGGTGCAGACCTCGGCTAGCGCGATGTGGAGGACACTTGACGCCTCGCGGCTCACTGACGGGGCAATGCGGGCACACGTGCCCAGGTAGGCGTGGACCAGCGGTTCGAAAGCACTCACGCACTCAGTGGCGGCAGCCCAACTGGGACGGTTGAAGAGAGGTTCCACCGCGTCGGCGCTCGGAGCCAGTCCGAGGTCGAGAAGACGGCGGAGCAACAGGTCCGCCGGCTCGGAAAGGAGCGCTGCCGGTGACAGAGAGGCCATGGCACGTAGGATAGCAACTTGGCAAGTACTTGTCAAGTCGGCCGCCCCACCAGGTGAGTACCCTCACGGCCGCCTTGGTGATGGAGAGGACTCTGTCCGTTGATGCCAACCGGATTACCGCGGCTGACCACTACCATGGCCGCCTGGGGGCACGGACCAGCTTGGCTCACTCTGGGCCAGCGCAACGTTCCGCCCCATGCCACTTGATCGCCTTCGCGATGGTCTTATCGCTCACCCCCAGGCGCCGACCGATCGCGGAGTCGTGGAGCCCAAGCTGGCGGAGGCTGCACGCCTGGGGCGCGATACGCTGGTAGAAGGGTGGCGATTCAACCTGGGCGACCTGCATCTTGAGCTCCAGCGCCGAGGCGGTTCGAATTCTTTGCGTGCGGGTCCACCAGGGTTGTTGCAAAGAGAGTTGCAAGGTTGGTGCGGCTAGTCGACCGGACCCTGAAGGAGGCGGCGGTCAAGGGCCGAGAAGCGCGAGTGGAATCACAGCTATCCCGTCGCGTCTTCGATAGGCCTCGGTGCCAGTGGTGATGATCACCGCGTCAAGAAGTCCCTCGCCAAGCCGCTCTCGGAGCCACACCAAGTGCCTGGCATCGTGGTCGTTGGGGGCCGTGCCGAGCTTCGCCTCGATGGCAAGAACACCATCGCTGGTCTCGACAACTAGATCGATCTCATGACGCCCGCCTTCAGTACGCAAGTGATAGGTCCTGGCCTCGATCGACTGAGCAAAGGTGCGGACGGAAAGAGCGACAAGCGACTCGAAGAGTCCGCAAGCTTCCAGCGGTAATGCCAGCCCGGATGGCCGGTAGTCGAGGGAGGGCGAACTCGGGAAATTGCGCGTCGCCATCCCCTGTTACGGTGCTTCAGGCAAGATCGTGAACGGCTTTCCAGCAGTGGAGCGGATCACACGAAAGTGACGACGATCCAGAGTGAGCAGACGATCTGTCCGGTAGCGGTGGGCAAGGATGACCAACGAAGCATCTGCGACGCCGATATCCTGATCTCGGTACCGGTCGATCACAGTGCAGGCTTCGCGAAGGTCAGCGACCTCCATGGTTGGCAGTTCCCAGGCGCCGCCTGATAGCTCGGCCAGTGCAGCCAGTTCGGCATGTACCCCTCGCCGGGTCGCCAGCAAGTAGTCGAGCTCCGCGACGACGTAGGACGACACGATGAAGGGACCCGAATCGGCTTCGATGACCCTGCTGACCTCAGCGCAGTATGCGTCGCTTGCATCGAAATACGCGAGGAGTCCGCTGGTGTCGCAGACGAGTGCGATCAGCGCTCACCGAAACCGGCGAGCGCCTCATCGGCGTGCCCTGCGAGCGACGAATCGCCACTCGTGAAGAGCTTTCCCCTCGGTCGGGGGTGGTCCGAGGCACGGACCTGGGTGGCGACCGCTTCGCGGATCAGATCAGCCTCGGAGCGTCCGCTCACGGCCGCCATCCGCCGGAGGGACTGCTTCAAGTCCTCTGGCAGGTATACCGTGGTCTTGTTCATCAACGTATGGTACCACCTATGGCACCTACCACGCCCCACGGTCGCAACTCGATGGTGTGGCCACGTGAACCTCCCCGCCCTTACGGACGGGGCTTCTGGGGCTCCGTCCACTTGGTTGGGGTTGTGCGCCATCGCTCGCCTCACGCTACCGCAGCCAAAGGGCCTCCTCGTCGAAGGACCCGCCGACGAAACCGACCACGGAGCAGGAGGAGACGCTCACGCCGCGAGGAGGATCTGCCCGACGTGGCCGAGGCGGCGCACGCGGTGTTCCCGGAGGCCAAGGACGCCGGCGTGTGGGTGTTCGGCGGCGGGCTGAAGGACCACGAGGAGGCGAGCGTGGTGGTCACCGACGGCCCGGTCACCGACGGCCCGTACCCAGGGAGTAAGGATCTCGGTGGATTCGCGGTCGTCGACGTGTCAGCACGCGCGGAGGCGATGGAGTGGCTGCGAAGATCGCCGTCGCCTGCCGCTGTGCTCAAGAGGTCTGCGAGTTCGTGCCCGACCCGACCATCTGATCGAAGACCCACCGCGGCCAGTTCATGGCCACCGCTCCCCAACAGAACAGCAAGACCTGGCATCGCCGGGCCCTCCGGGCCCCCACAGTCGGCCAGGAGGATCCGAGATCGAGCAACGCCCTACAAGAGGCCGTTGGCCGCTGCCTCGACCATGAGGTCAAAGCGACCAGTTCGCCTCAGCCTTGAGACCGGCGGGGCCAGCCAGGATAGAGGTCCTGTGAGCCCGGGGACTGGTAGAGGCAAACCAGGCACCGTAGATCTCCATCTTCGTCGAGGTGGCGCACGAGGTCGTCGAAACCCAACGCCAGGAGCTCCGGTTCGAGTAAACGGTCCTGGGCGCCGCCGAGCTCCAGTAGCAAGGACCCGCCCGGGTGCAGAAGGAGGGCTGACTCCCTGCAGGCGCGAACCAGCAGGTGGGTACCGTCTGCACCCCCGTCGAGGGCATTCAGGTGTTCGTATCTCAGGACGTCGCGGGGGAGGAATGCCAGCTCACTCGTGGGGACGTAGGGCACCACCGCCGTCACCACATCGACGCGGCCCCGGAGGCTGTTTGGCAGGCTGGCCCCCAGGTCGCCGGGGAAGATCTCGATGCCGTTGTTTCGGGCGCAAGCCACGGCCACTGGATCGATCTCGGTCGCCACGACCGTTACTTCCCAAGTTGGCCAACGTCGGCCAAGGCGGGAATCTGTTCCCCCAGGCATGTGAGGCTGGGTTGTCGCCCCCGTAGCGGCGCAGGAGCATGGGAGCCACTTGCTTGACGGGTCGCCCCATCAGTCGGGTG
>JAJYPP010000147.1 GCA_021795235.1 bacterium | reverse complement strand
CGGGGTCTCTGTGACGACCTCAGCAAGCTGGGACCCACCTTCCCCGGCACGGACCTACCCGTCAGCTACCAGGTCGCGATGCACCATTCCGAGAGGGCCGCATGACCCTTCATGTCCAATGGTCTGAGATTGATGTAGGCGGGCCGTCCGATGGCCGCCAGGCCCAGACCGATCGGGCTGGCCGACAGCCCCGACCTGCCAAGCGTGACCGGCACCATCAGGCGAGTCTATGCGAAGGCCACCGACCGGTGGCCAGTCCGGTTGAGCCCTCGGGCTGGGCCGCGGACGGGGCCGAGGTCGCCCCCAGTCAGTCCACCACGCCGGCGACCGGTCGGGCCGGCCGGCTGAACCGGGACCGCAGGCGGCTGGCCCTGGAGTCTGCCAGCACCGCCCGGGCAGCATTGCGACCGGGCGCGCCCATGACCCCGCCGCCGGGATGGGTCCCCGACCCACACAGGTAGAGACCCGCCAGCGGGGTCCGGTAGCTGCCGGCCGCGGCAGCGGGCCGGAAGCAGAAGAGCTGGTCCAGGGACATCTCGCCGTGGAAGATGTTGCCCCCGATCAGTCCGAAATCGCGTTCCATGTCCAGGGGCGTGATCACCTGGCGGTGAAGGACCGCCCCTGGCAGGTTGGGTGCGTACTCGCCCAGGAGCTCCACCACCCGGTCGCCCAGACGCTCTCGCTGCACGTCCCAACTCAAGTCATGCAGCTCGTAGGGAGCGTATTGCACAAAGCAGGTGAGGATGTGCCGCCCCTGCGGGGCCAGGCTCGAGTCCTTGGTGGTGGGGATGACACAGTCCATCATCGGACGATCACTCCACATCCCCGCCTGGGCCTGGACCCAGGCGGTCTCCAGGTGATCGATGGAGGGGTTGATGATGAACTCCGGGTGCTGGGGCCCCGGCTCCCGCCCGGGGCGAGCCCGGAAGTCGGGAAGCTCGGCCAGGGCCAGGTTCACCTTGGCGGATCCACCGCGGCTGCGATAGCGGTCCATCTCCTGAGCCAAGGCCTGGGGCAGGTGTTCGCGGCCCACCAGGCGCAGCAGGGTGGTGGCCGGATGGATCCCCGAGATCACCCGGGTGGCGCTGAGTTCTGTGCCATCGCTGAGGACCACCCCTCGGGCCCGTCCCGCCCCGACTCTGATCTTGGCGACCTCCGCCTCAGTCCGGACCTCCGCGCCATGCGCGCTGGCCGCTCGGGCCAGGATCTCCGAGAGCTGCCCCATCCCTCCGCGTACGAAACCCCACCCGCCACGGTGCCCGCCGGCCTCCCCGATGCGATGGTGAAGAAGCACGTAGGCGGTGCCAGGCGACCTGGGCCCCGCCCAGGCTCCGATGACGCCCCCGGGGCACAGCGCGCCCTTGACCGATTCGTCCTCGAACCACTGGTCGAGATAGTCAGCGACCGACATGGTCATGATGTCGACCAACGCCGACAGGTCGCGCCGATGCCTGAGCAGATGACGCGACAGGCCCATGGCGTCGCGGAGCTCCTCGGCGGACCCGATCCTGGGGCGGGGCGGGATCAGGTCCAGGAGCGGACGCACGGCCTGGACCAGGCGGCCCATCTCTGCGTCGTAGTCCGCCAGCGCTAGAGCGTCGTGGGTCGAGAACTTGGCCACCTCAGCCTGCGCGCTGGGGAGATCCTCCCAGTAGAGGAGGCTGCGCCCATCAGGGAACGGCATGAAGTAAGCCGGATCGAGCGGATACACGTGGTAGCCGAACCGGGCCAGCTGGAGCTCCTCCACGATCACCGGGCGGAGGAGGCTGACCACGTACGAGAGAATCGAGACTCGGTAGCCCGGCCACACCTCCTCGGTGACCGCCGCCCCGCCGACCCGTGGCCGGCGCTCCAACACCAGGACCCGTTGCCCGGCCCGGGCGAGGTAGGCGGCGCAGACCAGGCCGTTGTGCCCAGCTCCCACCAGGATGGTGTCGTACTGGCTGGGGCTCCGGGCTGCGCTTGCCATCTGGCGCGGAATGTTCGCAGGTCAGAGCCGAGCCGCGCGGGCTGATTGCGGGCGTGCCGCGCGCGCAGGGCGCATCCTCGGGAGCGCCGGAGCGCTCGGAGAGGGAGAATGGCAGATATGCCTGAGCGTCAGACAACCACCCTGGTCCTGTTCGGAGCCTCCGGAGACCTCGCCGGACGTAAGGTCCTGCCGGCCCTGCAGTCAGCCCTGGCCGGGGATGAGGTCCGCGGGCCGGTGCGGGTGGTGGGGGTGGGGAGGTCGGAGCTGGATGACACCTCGTTCCGGGCACGCCTGTCGTCGGATGAGAGGTCAGCCAGGTTGGCCGACACCGCGGGCTGGGTCAGGCTGGACTACTTTGACAAGGCGGCCTACTCGGCCTTGCGGGCGGTCGAGGACGGCGCCTCCCACGTTGTCTTCTACCTGGCGACCCCTCCCGACGTGTTCCCCGCGATCCTGGGCGGGCTGGTGGAGGCGGGCCTCAACCGCAGGGGTGACCCCTCCCGCAGGGTGGTGGTGGAGAAACCGCTGGGCCATGATCTGGAGAGCTCACGGGAGCTGAACCACCAGATGCAGGAGACGTTCACCGAGGACCAGATCTACAGAATCGACCACTACTTGGCCAAGGACACCGTCCAGAATGTGCTGGCCCTGCGCTTCAGCAACGCCATCTTCGAGGCCATCTGGAACCGCAACCTGGTCCAGAGCGTGCAGATCACGGCGGCCGAGGAGGAGGGCATCGGCAGCCGTGCCGGGTACTACGACGAGTCCGGAGCGGTGAGGGACATGGTGCAAAACCACGTGCTCCAGCTCCTGGCACTGGTGGCCATGGAGCCACCGACCACCTTCGACGCCCGGGACATCCGCAAGGCCAAGTTGGAGTTGCTGCGGGCGGTCCAGCCGATCGATGCACAGCTGGCCGTACGGGGCCAGTACCTGGGCTATCTGGACGAGCAGGGTGTCAGCCGGGGCTCGCGGCGCGAGACCTACGTGGCCGCGATGCTGAGCATCGAGAACTGGCGCTGGGATGGGGTGCCCTTCTTCATTAGAACCGGCAAGGCGCTCCGTCAGCGGACGACCCAGGTGGTGATTCGCTTCCGCGATTCACCGTCGCTGCGCCTGGGCGGGACCCGCCAGCGACCGATCCCGACCCTGCTGCAGATCCGGATCCAGCCCCACGAGGGGATCACCCTGCGGATCGGAGCCAAGCGCCCAGGCACCCGCTTCGAGATGGTGCCGGCCGGCCTGGATCTGGAGTACTCCGGGCTCTCAGGGAGCAAGCTCCCTGACGCCTACGAGCATGTCCTGACCGAGGTGCTCTCGGGAGTCCACACCGTGTTTCCAAGCGGCGACGAGATCGACCGCAGTTGGGAGATCGTGGGGGACGTGATCAGGTCATGGGAGGCCGGCGGGCACCCGGAACTCTACCCCATTGGGTCCTGGGGACCCGAGGGCGCCGATGAGCTGATCGAAAGATTGGGGAGATCGCGCTGGCTGGATCCCGGAGACGACCTCACCGCCAATGGAAGCTCAGCGCGACCAGCCCCCCGTCGCCTCTGATTCATACCGTTCCTACTGAGTGCCCATAAGTAACACCCGGTCGGGACCAACGGTCCTTCCCGACCTGGGCTCTGCCAAGCAAGCCGTCGCCGTTTCGGGTCTTGCGCCACGTGTGTGGTTGCCCTGACGCCTTCGGGTCTTGGACTGGCCCTCACACCCGGTACCCGCCATGCCGACGCTTCTCACTGAGTAGCTCTCCACATCAGCGGGTTGCCCCGCCGCTTCGATCCTCCGGTCGGACGTGGTCACACCTGGACTCGCCTGTGGTCTGCGCCGGGCAGAGTGCCCGAATGCCCTTCTACCGAGAACCACGGCCGCGGCCGTGTGCCCGGATACCTGCTGATGCTGTGCCAAGAGGGGAGCCAGCCAGTGCTGCCGGCCCCAGATTGAGGAGTAAGCGGCCGGGACGCCAACCACCGCGATACCCCGCCTGGAGGCCATCGCCACCAGCCGATCCCGGAACTTGGCGGTCGGCATCCCCGAGATCACCTTGCGGAACCAGCGCCGGGAGCCGTATCGCTCCCGCCCGGTCGAGCGCATCTCCGAAAAGCCGAGGTCCTCGATGGTGATGGAGGTGGCACGGCTCACCTCCGCCAGGTCCAGGAGCTGGGTGATCGCCTGGCGCAGGTGCCCGTCCCTGGTCGAGGCGGACAGGTCCTCGGTCACCAATGGGATGTGAGGCAGCCGACCGACCGGGTTGCCGGAGCGGTCGAGCAGGGCGGGGGCCAGGAAGCCATGGTTGTGGTCCACCGCCAGGGTGCGCGTGGCCTGGTCCAAGAGCAGCTCCTGGTAGGCCGGGACAGTAGCAGGGGATGCCGGGGTGAAACTGGCATCGAGATAGAACCGGTCCTTCGCAGGGTCAAAGGAGATGGTGTAGGCGACCGCCCGGTCGCCCCTGACCTGGGCCAGCCACTCCGCCTGGTGGTAGGAGAAGTGAACTGCAGCCTGGAAGCGATACCGGGTGAGTCCCCCCATGGCCACGTTGGCCAGCCGGGCCAGCGGCTGGGGCAGGTCCACCTCCAGGACACCTTCGGGGCTGACCCGGATGGTCTCGTTGCCAAAGCTCTTCCCGGTCTCGCCGTTGGCGGTGATCCACCACCTCGAG
>JAJYPP010000146.1 GCA_021795235.1 bacterium | reverse complement strand
GCCAATCGACCGCCAGGTTGTAGTGGAAGTCGTAACCGTCCCAGGCCCGCAGCAAAACCATGGTTCCCCAGACCAGAACGGTGTAAATGAGCAGGTAGGCGGCTGAGCCGAAGACCAGCTCGAAGCGTTTCTCCACCACCCGCTGGAGGCCGCCGTTGGGCCCCTGGAGCCAACCTGCGATCCGCCAGTACAGCGGGATCCCCAAGACCAGGAGGATCAGCACCGGGGTGAACCAGGGCAGGATGTCCATCAGCAGGTTGAAGTGGAAGGCATAGGGATTGGCAACCTTGAGGACTACCATCACCGCCCACACCACCAAGACGAACCCCAGACCCACCGTGACCGCGGCGGTGGCCACTTCGAAGCGGCGTCGTATCAAGGTGTCCCAGCTCATGCGGAACCCATGTTAGCGACCTCCCCGGCCGTCGGATTGACCGGACCCTGAGGGGCCCGGCCGATCAAACACCCAGTCCTCTGAATATCAAAACCATCCCCAGAAGAAGCAGGACCGCAGAGACCACCGCGAGGCATCCGAAGTCGAAACTGAGCAGGACCCGCAGCCAGGTCCGCATCTGCCCCACCGCCGGAGATCTGAGTGGCTTGGCTCGCGGGTTAAGGGGTCCAGTGCGGGGTGCCGCCTGGTCCTGCTCCACCTGCTGACCCCAGATGCTGCGCAGGCTGAGGCCGGCCCCGAAAGCCATGAGCACCCCGACCGCCACGATCACCGCCCCCAGCCCCACGCTGCCACCGGGATGTGCTGCGAGCACCACCAGGGCGAATCCGATCAAGCTGCCCGCTCCGGGCCACCTACCTCAGGAAAGCCGATGGTACTCTCTGCTGGCAGAGCGGATCCAGCCACCCAGTGCAACCACCACGATGATCAGCCCGATGATGAGCACTTCGTACTTCGTGATCGTCCCAACCAGGCTCATGGCCACTCCCACAGCCAGCATCGCCGGCCAGAAGCTCGGACCCGGGAGGTGGTCCTCAGAACCATGACCCTCCGTGACGGGTTCCGCATCCTCAGCCATGGGACGCTCCCAGGTACAGCGTCGCCCAGGCGAAGGCGACGGCCATCATCAGGACTGCGATGACGGTGAGGGTTATCCCCAGCCGCATATTGCCGCCGGCGCTCTTGCGTTGCACTAACCTTCCTCCGTCGATGGACCGGACCCCATATTAAGGCCCCTTGCGGGTCCGGGATTGGGCACGGCCTGATCTGCTCCGACCGCCCCCACCTTGGAGTCCGCCCCGGTGAGCCAGCCCATGGTGGCCAGCACCACCATCGACACCCAGATCGCGGCCGCCAGGGCGATGTGGAGGTCCTGGAGCGCGTCGGGAGCCGCCAGCGTGGCGACCAAGCCGCCGACCGCAATCTGCGCCAGCAGCAGGACAGCCGCCACGTCCGCGATCACCCGCGCCCCGGCCACGGCGCGCCAGCGCCGAGCGACATGCATCACGAAAAGGACGATGAATATTGAGACGATCAGGACGGTGAAGCGATGCGCGTACTGGATCGCGACCAGCGGAGCGGCGATTCCGTGGGCGGCGCAGAAGGGCCAGGATGGACAGGCATAGGTCGCCCCTCCGTCCACGACCATGGAGCCGGAGATGAGCAGCACAAATGTGAGCCCCACAGTCGAGTAGCCGAGGCCACCCAGCCGGCGACCGGAGACGGGCCTTCGAGCCACAAAGACCGCCGCCACGGTGACCCAGGTCACGGCCAGCACGATCAGCCCGAAGAGCAGGTGCAGAGCGACGGTGAAAGGGGCGTTGTGGGTGACCACGGTGATGGCGCCGAGGGCGATCTGGATCGCTATCACACCGAGCGCCGCCAGCGCCGGCACCAGGATGGAACGCTGGTCGCGGGCCAGCCGCCAGGCTGCGATGGCGGTCAGCACCACCAGCACAGTGACCAGAGCCACCACGTAGCGGTGGGACTGCTCCAGCAGGGCGTGGAAGCGATCTATCGGCCCCAACTGGCCGTAGCAGAGCGGCCAGCCAGGGCAGCCCATGCCGGATTCGGTGACCCTGACGGTGCTCCCGAGGATGATCAGGAAGTACGTGATCACCCCGGTCGCCAGCGCCAGGGCCGCCAGAATCGCGGGGGGCCGGCGTCCGCTTCCGGACGGCGCGGCCGTGCTCACGGCAGGACGGCGCCAGGTGGGTTGGTCGGGTTGCCCGCCAGCCGGAAGTCCCTAAGCGGACGGTTGCTCTCAATGGAGGGAAGCTTCTTGGTGAAGTTCTCTGGCGGGGGCGGGGACGAGGCGAACCACTCCAGGGAGTTGCCCTCCCACGGATCATTGACAGCGTTCTTGGGGCCGTGCAAAGAGATGGCGACGTTGTAGAGGAAGATCAACACCGCGATCGCGATGATGTAGGAGCCAATCGTCTCCAACAAATTGAGCGGACCCCAACCGCTGGCGGCGCTGTAGGTGGCGATCCGGCGGGGCATACCCATCACGCCCAAAAAGTGCATGGGCATGAAGGTCAGGTTGAAGCCGATGAGCAGGAGCCAGAAGTGCCACTTGCCCAAGCGCTCGTTGAGATAGCGCCCGAACATCTTGGGCCACCAGTAGTAGAGACCGGCGAAGACCGCGAACAGGGAGCCACCGACCAGCACATAGTGGATGTGGGCGACCACCCAGTAGGTTCCATTCAGCTCGTAATCGATGCCCAAGGAGGCGAGGAACACGCCGTCGAGCCCACCGATCATGAACATCAGGATGAACCCGACCGCGAACAGCATCGCCGAGGTGTAGCGAATCGAGCCCCCCCACAACGTGCCCAGCCAGTTGAAGATCTTCACCCCGGTGGGGACCGCGATCACCATCGTCGCCGCCATGAAGAAGATCTGCACCGGCAGCGGCAGGCCCACCGTGAACATGTGGTGCCCGAAGACCATGAAGCCCAGGACGCCGATGGCGGCCATCGACATCGCCATGGCGCGATAGCCGAAGATCGGCTTGCGGGTGAAGACCGGCAGAATCTCAGAGATCACGCCGAACCCGGGCAGGACCATGATGTACACCGCCGGGTGCGAGTAGAACCAGAAGATGAGCTGGTAGAGGATCACGTTGCCCCCGTGGGCGGGATTGAAGAAGTTGGTGCCCAACTGGCGGTCCATCAGGACCATCGCCAAGGCCGCCGCCAGGAACGGGGAGGCGAGCAGGACCAGGGCCGAGGTGACCTCGATCGCCCAGACGAAAAGGGGTAGACGGAACCAGGTCATTCCGGGAGCGCGCATGCGGTGGATCGTGACCAGGAAGTTGACCGCACCCATTACCGAGGCAATGCCCACGATGTGCAGGCCCAGGATCCAGAGGTCCTGGCCCACCTGGGGCGAGTACAGCTTCTCGGTGAGGGGCACGTAGCCGGTCCAGCCGGCGGCGGCGCTGCCACCGAAGAAGAAGCCGCTGTACATCACCAGCCCGCCGAGCGGGATCAGCCAGAACGCAAACGCGTTGATGCGCGGGAAGGCCATGTCCTTGGCCCCGATCATGAGCGGCAACATGAAGTTGCCGAAGGCGCTCCAGACCGGGACCGCGAACAGGAAGATCATGGTGGTCCCGTGCATCGTGAACAGCTGGTTGTATTGCGACGCTGTCAAGAGGTCGTTGTTGGGCGCCGCCAGCTGAGTTCGCATCAGCAGCGCCATCAGCCCGCCAACCAGGAAGAAGGCCATGGTGGCCCACAGGTAGAGCAGTCCGATCCGCTTGTGATCAACGGTGGTGATCCAATCCCAGACGGTCTGGTAACCGCGATAGGTCGGTCGGCTCAGAGGCAGTTCGGCTGTTGCCATGAGTGGTTGTCCCTCGTCAGGTGGAAAGGTGCTGGACGTAGCTCTGGTACTGCGCCAAGGTGACGACCTTGACCGTGATCAGCATCTGGTCGTGCCCGACCCCGCAGAATTCGTAACACTGCCCCCCGTAAGTCCCGATCTTGTTGCCCTCGATGAAGGCATGGTTGACGATCCCGGGGAGGGCATCGATCTTGGCACCCAGCTGGGGAACCCAGAAGCCGTGAATCACGTCGAGGGACTCAGTGGAGATCTCGACCGGAACATTGACAGGGATCTCCAGAGTCCCCAGAGAGTACTTGCCGTTGGGGTAGTAGAAGGTCCAGTAAAACTGGCGGCCGACGATCTTGACATGCATCTCCTGGCGAGCGGCCGGGCTGGCCGGGTTGGGGCCGTGGCGCAGGTAGCCGACGTTCACCACGGTCAACACGAACAGAATGCCCACCACCACCAACGGCCCAATGGTCCATGCCAGCTCCACCCGGCTGTTGCCGTGGACCTGCTTGGGCATCTCCTCAGGGGAGCGACGCCGAAAATGCACCGCGGCGTAGACGATGGCGCCGCCCACGCCCAGCAGCACCACCAAAGAGACCGCCGTGAAGACCCAGAAGAGCATGTCGATGGTGTCGACTGACGGCCCTCCCCCGTTGAGGAAGTTGGTATTGCGGGCAAACACCGGAGCCGCCCCGGTGACGGCCGCTAGTCCCGCGATACCCAGCGCCAGTGCTGCCTTGCCGCCGATCCAGCTCCGCCCCGACTTCAACCTTTCCTCCCAGACGGACCGGGCGGTCCATGACGGACCAGAGTGCCCTCCACCAGCCGCTGCGGGGGAGTATGCCCGGGCGCCGATCT
>JAJYPP010000145.1 GCA_021795235.1 bacterium | reverse complement strand
CCTGCCAACGCTTCGACAGCACCCTCACGGGCGCTGTCGCATGGCCCGGGGCCACCGTGGGTCGCTAGCCCTTCGATGTAGAGCTTTTCCATCTCCTTCTCCACGCCGGTTTATCCCGGCGCACCACCGCTCCTGAGCAGCTATCGTCAGAACTGCGATGTCACGCGACACCTGGTCGGCGGTGGGGCGGGCGTTCAGCGGCCTCGGCGTGGTTCTCTCGCTCGGCGGTGCGCTGTTCCTCGGTCTCGTTCCCACCTCCTACTCGCCCTGTCCTGGGTCCGGCCCAAGGATAATTGGCGCGTTCGTCGCCCACTGCGGGACCAACTCGGCCACACTCGCCGCCGTCGTCTCGGGCCGGGCGGGTGTATACGCGCTACTGGCTGTAATCCCGCTCGTGTCGCTGGTCCCTCTGGCATCAAGACGGGCGTGGAGGCCGAGCGCGATCCTGTCGGCGCTGATCGGTGGCTTCATTGCGTACGGCTTCGCCACCTGGCCCTCCACCGGCAATGGATGGTGGGCATTCCTCCCCGCCGCCGGCGCCCTCGCAGCGGCAGCCATCTGCGCCATCGGATCGCAGCACAGGATCGCGCCGGGATGACGAAGCTGGGATAGCCCTGGGCAAGATGAGGGGGTCCGCCCGAGCCCGACTCCGTACCCGTTCGCCGCAGTTCAGACTGGGCGCCATGGCCGACATCTACTGGCTTGAGATCCGCTTGGAGCTGGCGGCGCGATTACTCTCGCAGCGGGTGCCAGCAAGGCTCCCGTGAGCAACCCTGGTCGTGGGCTAACGGACGCGACCCGGATGCCTTCCCGGCCCGGGTCCTCTCTCTCGGCACGGTCCTCTACCAGGTCGGCTGTGTTCGGCACTCACCGTGGTGGTCTTACTCCCACGGTTTTTCCCGCTATCCATCTGTTGGGTCGCGCAAGCAGCCGGAGGGCTGCTCGGCGAGGCATGGCGTTGTCGCTGCCTGTCCTGATTGACGCCCCGCTGCGCGAATCTTCAACGGGCGGCCCTTGCGGCACACCCTCGCCAGGCGCCCCTCCTGCCCTGCGGCGTTCCCGAATCGGGTCCAGCCTTCGGACGCTGTCTACCTGCGTCTTACGACGTCGTGATACTCTGGCGTGTATGGCTGAGACGCTGACGATCCGATTGGACGCAGATGACCGAGCAGCGCTGGAGGCGGCTGCCCGCGTACAAGGCAAAGGGCTGAGCACGTTCGTTCGGGAGATCGCCGAGGCTGAGGCGCGGCGGGTGCGGCGAGAGGCGATCCGGGCGGAGGGAGATCGGATAGTGGCTCACCTCGCCGAGCATCCCGAAGCGAGAAGTGAACTCGACGCGATCGGGACGCCGCTGAGCGACCTTCCGTGAGCCGGCACGCGGCCGGCACCATCGTGGTGGTTGACTGGCGCGGCGGCTCGTTGCCGCAAGAGCCAGGCAAGCTCCGACCGGCGGTGATCGTGGAAGATCACGACCTATTTCCGGAGGCGTACCCCAATATGCTTGTGGTTCCCTTGACCCGGGAGGAGGGACTAGCGCACCGGTCGTTCGCGGAGCGGATCGAGCCCACGGCGGACAACGGCGCCGAGACGACGTGCTGGGCATTGGCCCATCACGTCACCAGCGTGTCGCTGCGGCGCGTCAGCCCCACCGCCTCTCGGATCACGGCGGAGCAGTTGTCGAACATTCGGAAACGCATCATGGTTGCCGTGGGGGCTGCGTGACTCGTTCGCACAAGCCGAAGCATTCGGCATGATCAACGCTCCTCACTCTGGCAACGCACGAGCGACGGCGCCCCGGAGGGGACCCCGATCATGCCCGACGGCTGTGTGGACCTGCTGTGGGATGGCAGGCGCCTCTCCGGCGCCGGTCCGGACAACGCGGCCCGCTGGCCCCGGAGTGCGGAAGGCACCGCCTTCGTTGCCTTGCGCTTCTCGGGTGGAGTCGCCCCTGCGCTGCTCGGTGTACCCGCCGACGAGTTGCGGGATCGGGCCCCGGACCTCGAAGAGCTGTGGCCTACGCGCCGGGTCCGGGTGCTGACCGAGCGAGTCGAGCGGGACCCTTCTGCGGTGTTAGAGGCGTGGGTGGTCGAGCGCGCCGCTCGCCGCGATTTGGACCCGTTCGCGCTGCGCGTCTGGTCCATGGCCATGGCCGGGACCTCGGTGGCAGCGATGTCCGCCCGACTGGGCATCAGCAGCCGCCAGCTGCACCGACGATGCCTGCCGGCCTTCGGGTACGGGCCGATACATCTGGCTCGGGTGCTGGGCTTCGGCCAGGCCCCCTGCCTTGACTCGCAGTCCGCTTGCGAGACCCCATGCGCTCTCGCGAAAGGCAACGAAGCGTCGCAGCAGGCCTCAATCCCGGAACTATGTGCAGCAGGTCAAGACCCACTTTGCCCCTGGGGACAGCTTCGGGAGAACTGGGCCAATCAGGGACACGTACGAGCCGCGCTATCTCGGCACCAGTCGCCGGGCACCCAGAACCAGGGCTGCCGAGCCCAAGGCGGCCCCAGGCAGGGATCGCAAGCGGCCCCTTCCGATTCGTAGATGCACCGCGAAAAGGGCGAGATTGCCCAAGCCGCACGCAAGGGCAAGTCCTGTGGCGAGCCGTTGCGCACGCCTCGACCCGGGCCGCAACTGTGAGTGTCGGCTGCTGATTCGAAGTGCTGTCCACAGCGCCAGGCTGACGGCCGATCCCCCCGCCCGGGCAGGGGACTTGGAGAACAACGAGGCCCGACGCGCCGACAGGAAGGCGGCGATGTCGGCTGCGCCCATGGCGGCGACCCAAGTCAGCGCCGGATCCGCTTCACCTGGCCAGAAGGAATCCTTGTTTGCACCCATGCTTCGCCCCAGTATCTCGCAGGCATCCTCCTCCGCGCAGGTGCGGTCCCGGGCCCAGGTCACATCATCGGAAGTTTGGCTCCGCTCAACCAGCTCGTGGGCCGTCGCCAGTCCGCCTGAGCGCGGGTACGCGGTCCGCTCGATCGTTGTCATCGCTCCGGGCCCAAGTCATGTCCCACTCCGGGGGATCGGTACCAGCAGCCGTCACCTCTTGGCCCGGCGCTGCGCGGCCCCGGCGTGGCCACTGCTGGTTTCGGGCTTATCGCGGCAGAACCCCAACCAGTGGAACCAGACGCCATCACGGAACGTCATACCAAGGTAGTGAGATCCAAGCCCCGATGTCCGACCGTCATGCGCCTGCTCCCAGCTCGGCGCCACGCTGGGTATCGAGCCCGAGCAACTCGGCGGTAGGAAAGACCTTGTCCGGTGTCGTCCACTGAGATCTGGGTGATGCGGGTCCGGTTGATCGTGGCGACGTTGGTCGCGACGGGTGTGGTCGCCGCAGGGGGGTGGGGCGTGCTGGCTGTGGCTAGACCGACCCTGGTGTGGTCCTTCTCGCCGGCGACCAACCAACTGCACCTCGCCGTGGCACCCGGAGGCGGCCCGCTGGGGGGCTGGGTGGCGTCGCGCACCACGATCCACGCTCCCGGCCGCCGCTCCGGCCGTCGCCTGGTGCTCCGCCTGCACCCCGGTCAGCACCTCGCCTGGCGCGTGGCCCTGCGGGGGCCGGCCAGCGTCACGGCGAACCTCGCCCTCGCCGTGCCCCCCGCCCCCTCGGTGCGATCAACCACGCTTCGCCCACACCATCTCGTCGCCCACTTCGACGCCGCGCTCGCCGCGGTGTCGGGCTCCCCGGGGGTCAAGCTCTGCGGAACGCGCTCCGTCTGCCTTCCGCGAGGCATGCAGGTCAGGGCCACCCACCTGAGCATCACCGCCGCCGACCGTGAGGCGTCATCCGTCTCGCTCACCGTGCCGGCCCTGACTGCCGCGCCGCTCAAGTGGTTCGCCAGCCCTGCGGGCGGGAAGGTGTGTATCACAAGTCCCTGGATTTGTAGAAGTAGCTCGTAGAAACCCTTATGCCGCTTCTACGTCCGTGATACGGTACGGAGATGAAGTTGTCGGCGTACGCGAAGCGAGAGGGAATCGGCTACCGGGCCGCGTGGGACAGGTTCCGCAAGGGGCACATCCCCGGCGCCACCTTGGATGGTTTCGGGCACATCCAGATCCCCGAGCCTGAGTCGATGCTGCTGCCAATGGCAGCCGTGTATGCCCGAGTGTCGTCCCGTCCCCAAAAGGCAGACCTGGATCGCCAGGCCGAACGGTTGGTGATCTACGCGAACGCTCGCGGCTACCAGGTTGTCGCAGTGGTGAAAGAGGTCGCTTCGGGCGTCAACGACAAGCGACCCCGCCTCACCAAGCTGCTGTCCAACCCGGAGTGGGGGACGTTGGTCGTCGAGCATAAGGACCGTCTCAGCCGGGTCGGGTTCGGATGGTTCGAGGTGCTGCTGGGGGCCCAGGGCAAACGAGTCGACGTCGCCAACCCGGCCCAGGACGACACCTCGGAGCTGATGGCCGACTTCATGGCGATCGTCTACAGCTTCGCCGCTCGCATGTACGGGCCCCGCTCGGCCAAGCGACGCTCCGACCGGGTCAAGGTCGCCATGGCGGCTGCGCTCGAAGACGATGAACCGAGCATGATCTCGTGACTGCCGCTGCCAGCGGAAAGAAGAGCAAGCCAACCTCAAAGCTGACTTTCCGCAGGTGGGGCAGGTGAAATCGTGACACAGGGCAGGGGAGTCAAGGGGAGGGAGCGGAGGCCGCTGCGAGGAGGCGGTCGGTGACCTGGACTGAGAGCTGCTCCAGTTCGGCTAG
>JAJYPP010000049.1 GCA_021795235.1 bacterium | reverse complement strand
GGGCGACCCGTCAAGCAAGTGGCTCCCATGCTCCTGCGCCGCTACGGGGGCGACAACCCAGCCTCACATGCCTGGGGGAACAGATTCCCGCCTTGGCCGACGTTGGCCAACTTGAGAAGTAACGGTTGCTACTTCCCAGCGATCGCGGCACTCCTGGCCGCGGTGACGACCCGGGAGGAGCGCGCTTCGGCAGCGTCTCTGCAGTATGCCGCCAACAACCTGGCTATCGGGGTGGGCGCGATTCTGGGTGGATTCATCGTCTCCACCACCAGGCCCTCATCGTTCACCGCCATCTATCTCATCGACGCGGGTACCTTCGTGGCCTTCGGCGTGTTGATGACGCTCTTGGTCCCCCTCCGGCCGGCACCAAGGGCAGCCGACCGAGCGTAGCGGCTACGGCCAGGTGCTGGGAGATCTACGGTTCATGGCGGTCGTGGCCTTCAACTGCGTAGTGGTCATCTCCGCATACTCCCAGCTCGACAGTGCCGTCCCGCTCTACGCCCGGGTCTTCCTGGGGGTCCCCATCGCCGCCATCGGGCTCATCCTGGCCGCCAACACCGGATTCATAGTGCTGGCCCAGCTCCCAATCGCACGCTTCGTGAGACAGCTACCGCGCACACGCACAATGTCCCTGTGCGGCGGCGCGTGGGCGAGCGCCTGGCTCATCGGCGAGGTGGCAAGCCTGGAGCGAGGCTTGGCCGCCGCGGCGTGGCTGGGCCTGTTCGCGGTGGTGTTCGGAGTTGGAGAGTGCCTGCTCGGCGCCACCATCGGCCCGCTTGTCGCCGACCTCGCACCACCAGCCGCGCGTGGGCGGTACATGGCAACCTTCAATCTCTCATGGTCGCTCGGGCTGCTCATCGGCCCGAGCCTTGGAGGCCTCCTGGTGGGTTCCTTCCTGCGGCCCTCGATGTGGGTCATCTGGGCCGCGGTGTCGGTCGGCTTGATCGTGTGGGCAAGAATCCTGGGGCGGCACCTGCCAGGCGCGATGAACATCCCACCTCCCGCCGCGGCCTGACGACAGCGGCTTCCTTGCCCACCGCGACCGTCCCTCGCATTGGCCAATTTCGCAGGCGGGGCTGAGAAGGGACCCGGCCGGACTCGGTGGCGGGGCTAAAGCAGAACGTGCTGGACGTGACCGCCGAGGAGTCGCTCCGGGCGCGCCGGCGGACTGTCGCCTTGGCACAGAGGTCCTCGGTCAAGGAACGGTCCCACCCGGTGCCCGCCTAGCGGCCGGATTCTCGGCTGGTGACCCTGGACCTACTGGTGCTCCCCATGGCGGCGGAGGCGAAGCCCCCGGCGCGCGCCCGCTCCCTGCCCGGGTGGTCTAAGATTGCGCCTACAACTGAATAGCCCCTCGGGCGAATGGGAATCCGGTGCGGGAGTCGACCCAAATCCGGAGCTGTCGCGCAACTGTGAGCGGGGAGCCCCAGCCAGCATGCCACCGGGAGTGATCCTGGGAAGGCGGCATCGGGGCTGTGATCCGTGAGCCAGGAGACCGGCCCGAGCGGGTGCAGTGCATCCCCCGCGCGCAACGGGAAGGAAGGCCTCCGGCGGCAGGCCCAATTTCGGCGTGGGGCCCATCCAGCCGCCAGGAGGAGGAGACGATGAGGTCGTCTCAAGTGGCCAGCGCGATACTGGCCCCGGTGTTCGCGGCAGTTCTCTTGGCGGGTTGCGGATCCCCGGCGGCGACGACCGCTGCCGCTGGCGCCCAGTGTGGCAGCGGACCGAGAGTCGAGGTTGTGGTCGAGCTGGCGAGCAAGAAGGTGGTCGACGGGTGCGTCAGTTTCAAGGGATCGAAGATCCCCGCCCTGACCGCGATGAAGCACAGTGGGATCGAGTTCGCCCAGCAGCATTTCAGCTTCGGTAACGCGATCTGCCAGATCGACCACGAGCCGAAGTCCTACAGCCACTGCTTCGCCTCCGGCCAGCCCTACTGGGCGCTGTTCACATGGAGCGGCAAGGGCCCCTGGAAGGTGGCCCAGGTCGGGGTCTCCCAAATTGAGCTCCGCAATGGGAACGCTCTGGGGTGGCATTTCGGCCCCGGCACTCCCAGCGCACCGCCCAAGCCGCCAAAGGGGAGCTGACCGCTCGGTGAACGCCCGGGCCCTGCTGCTGTGGGTCGGCGCGGTGCTGTTGCTGTCGCTCGGCAGTGAGGACCCGGTTTACCGGGTCCTCACCCTGGCAGCTGCGACGGCGGTGTTGATCCGCCGCCGCCGGCCCGGGGTCGGCCTGGGCCCAACGGCAAGGTGGGTGTCCCTGGCGGCCGTGCTGGCGGTGGCTTTCAACTTCCTGCTCAGCCACACCGGCCAGGATGTGGTGTTGACCATCCCGGATTGGCTACCCGCGCTCGGCGGCCCGGTCACTGTGGAAGGCGCCGTGTTCGGGGTGGACATCGCCCTCGGCCTGGGAGCCTGCCTGATCGCCGCCAGCGCGCTGGCGCTGGTGGCGGAGCCCCAGCAACTGGTGGACGCCCTGCCTCCAGTCCTCTACCGGACGGGAGCCGCGCTGGGAGCCACCGCCACGCTACTCCCCCGCCTGCGGTCGAGTTTCATAGCGGTCCGGGAGGCCCAGAGCATGCGTGGCTGGAGACCCCGGGGGCTGCGCTCCCTGAGGGCGGTAGCGGTGCCGGCGATGCTCACGGCCATCGAGGGCTCGGTGCTGCTGGCGGAGGCGATGGAGGCAAGGGGCTTCGGCAGTGGGCGCCGGACGGTGGCATTCAGCGCTCCTTGGAACAACCTCAGTCGCCTGGTGGCAGGTGGGGCCGCCCTCAGCATCGCGCTCTTCACGGCGGCTCTGATCACGGGATCGGTCGAAGGTTGGCAGCCCTACCCGAACCTCCAACTGCCGGGCATCGACTGGCTGCCGGCCGCGGCGTGCCTGATCCTGCTGGTGCCAGCGGTGCTGCCGTGAGCGCGATCGCTAGCTTCGCCGACTTCAGCTACCGGTACCCGGCAGCTCACCATCCCGCGCTCGGTGAGCTGAGCCTGGAGCTGGACAGCGGTCTCACGCTGCTGAGCGGCGACTCCGGAAGTGGCAAGTCAACCCTGCTTCGCTGCCTGGACGGCCTGGTGCCCCACTTCCACGGAGGCTCGGCGGCGGGCGAGGCGGAGGTACTGGGTCGAGATCTGAGGCTGGTCCGGCCGCGGCAGCTGGCGACCCAGGTCGCGGTCGTCTTCCAGGAGCCAGAGCTACAGCTGGTCATGCCCGTGGTGGAGCAGGAAGTCGCCTTCGGACCAGCCAACCTCGGGCTCCCGGCGGCAACTGTGCACCAGCGAGCGGAGGCCGCCATGGCCGCCATGGGCATCTCGGATCTGTCCCGACGGCGCGTGGACGCCATCTCCGGTGGGGAGCGCCAGCGGGTGGCTCTGGCCGGCGCGCTGGCGATGGCGCCCCGCCTCCTGGTGCTGGACGAGCCCACTTCCCAACTCGACCGAGAGGGCGCTGAGCAGTTGCGCCTCAGCCTGGACTCTCTGCTTGCCAGCGGCATCTCGGTGGTAGTGGCGGAGCACCGCCCCCAGCGGATGCCGGGGGCTGTCACCAGGCAGATCTTCTTGGCGAATGGGCACCTGGCGGCATCTCGACCGAGCCCGACCTGGCCCGCCCGTCAGCCGGGCTCCAGACGGACCGGAGATGTGGCCTGGACGGCGGACGGTCTGGATGTCGGCCACGATTCCCCCGTCCTGGAGGGTGTCCACCTCAGCTGCCGTCAAGGACAGGTCCTGGCGGTGACGGGCGCCAACGGTGCGGGCAAGACCACCCTGCTCAGAACCGTCGCGGGCCTGCTGCCTCCTCTCGCCGGACGGGTGGAGCGGCGCCCCGGCCGCCTAGCCTATCTACCCCAGGACCCGGGCTCCCTCCTGCATCAAGCGACGGTGCGCCAGGAGGTCGAGCAGACGGCCAGATGGTTGGGGCTGGATGCCGACTCCGGCCCTGTCCTCGACCGGTTTGGGATCCGGGACCTCGCGGCCCGGGATCCTCGGGACCTCAGCACGGGACAGCGGCAGCGGGTGGCACTGGCGGCCGTGCTCATCGGAGAGCCGGAGATGGTCTTCCTCGACGAGCCGACCCGAGGGGCCGACCAGACCGCCCGCGAGATGCTGGTCTCCGTGATCGATCAGCTCGCCGACGCAGGGTCGGCGGTGCTGGTGGCGACCAGTGATCAGGAATTCGCCCTCCGCGTCGGGGACTCGACCGTGGTCGCCCGCGCGGGCCGACTGGCGGGGTCCGAGGAGGTCGCCGCGTGACCCTGGTCCTGATCAGCCTCTTGGGAATGGGCCTGTTCCTGTGGCCTTTCTCCGGTCTGGGACTGCCCGCCAGCACGCCCGCCCTGGTGCTGGGGCTGGGCACCGCGCTGGGGCTGCTCATCTTCGAGATGGGGACGCGCCGGATGGATGCACGCTCGTTCGCCCTGCTGGCGACGTTGAGCGCCGCCGACGCCGCCTTGCGGGCGGCGCTGGTCACCGGGATCGCCGGCTTCAGCCCCATCTTTCTGCTCGTGCTGTGCGGCGGCTACGCTCTCGGCCCCAGCTTCGGCTTTCTCCTCGGAGCGGCCTCCCTGCTCACCTCAGCCCTGGCTACGGGGGGACTCGGACCGTGGGTGCCGTACCAGCTCTTTGCCCTCGGCTGGGTGGGGATGGCAGCCGGACTGGCCGGCGGCTGGCGCCGCAACGGCAGGCCGGGAGCGCTCGACATCCTGGTACTCGCCGCGGTCGGGATCGTCACCGGCTTCGGCTTCGGAGCGGTCATGGATGTCTGGAACTGGACCTTCTATGCCGGGTCCGGGCAGTTGGGCTGGACTCCGCACCTGACCACGGTGGCGGCGGTCGGCCGCTTCGCTCGGTACTACCTGGTGACCTCGATCGGCTACGACGCCTTCCGGGCCGGCGGCAACGCTCTCATGGTGGTCCTGCTGGGGCTGCCGATACTGGCGGGCCTGCAGCGAGTGGGGCGCCGCCTCCACCTGCAGTGGCCGGTTACGGAACCGAGCCCCAGCTCAGCGGACCCTCCTGATCACGTAGCTGCTCGCGATCTTGTCGTGCCAGGCTTGCCGGTGGGGGTCCAGAGCGGCCCACCCGAATCCCAGGAAGCCCGAGGCCAAGTCCAGTAGGTAGCCACAGCAGCGCAGGAAACTGCGCCGGAATCCCAGCCGACCGCCGTCCTCGGCCCGCACCACCCGCACCCCCACCAACCACATCCCCGGGGTGCGCTCCAAGAAGCCCCAGAAGCCGGTGAAGTAGAGCGGAGGAATGAGGGCTGTGAGGTCACCAACGTGGGCCGCAGTGGCGGCCGGGTCAAGCCCGGCGAAGACACCTCCCAGGACCAGGACGTCGACCCAAAGACCGCCCGCGCGCGCCCAGAACCCGCCATAGGCGGAGCCGGGGAAGGGGCCGCGCCGGTGGGCCGCCACCAGCGCATCCCAGGGGTTGGCAACGACCGTTGTGGAGCCGGGCAGATCAGCGATCACCGAACCCAACTCGCCCACGGTCTGCGCTCCATACACCATGTCAGTACGCTCGCGCAGCTCGTCCAGGGTGAGGCGACCAGCGGCATGATGCTCGGCCAGCTGCCCGGCCACCACCTCGCGATCCTGGTCGGAAACCCGCATGGACGCCTGGGCGTGACGGCCGAGGGTGAACCCGAAGAAGGCGGGGTCCGGCGGCCGCTCTCCATAGGGGGGCTGTGGTGCCATCCTCACTCCGCCTGCACAGAACGTGAAGTGGCCAGCTCCCAGTCAGCCGCCAGCAGTCCCATGTAGACCAGGTCGAACCCGTGCCCGTCGCGCAGCACGCGCTCTCGGAGCCGGCCCTCCTCCAGGAAGCCCAGGCTGTGGTAGAGCGAGAGCGCGGGCTGGTTGTCCGCGATCACATCCAGGCTGAGCCGGTGCAGTCCGAGCTCATGGAACGCGTACCGCAGCGCCAGGGCCATGGCCTCGCGGCCGAAGCCGTGTCTACGCTCATTCGGATCCCCAATCCCGATCGCCACCCAGCCGTGCCGATTCGGCCACTCGATCCCGCAGATGGCCACGAATCCCACCAGCCGGTCGTCGTCGAGGGTGCGGATGCGAAACTCGAAGTTGTTGGGATCCTCTCCCAGCCCCTCGTCACGCTCGCGAAAGTGGTCCGGAGACAAAGGCCGGGCCGCGTCGGTGTCGGCGCGGCGGCGGTAACCACCATCCTCACTCCACCGGGAGAGGATGTCGGCGTCGTCGGCCCGAGGTGCGCACAGCCTCACCAGCTGGCCTCGGAAAAGATCTGGAGACATTCCATCCCTCGCGGTGGAGAACCGGGCAGACGATAGGAGGCGAGTATGCCAGAGGAACCGGAGCCACCTGGTCCGGACCCGGACCGGAGTTCCCAGCCGGCAACTCCGGCCGCTCCGCCGCCGTTCATCGGGCGCTCCTGGCCCGGCGGGCTCGCTGAAAGTGGCCGCAAGCACCTGCCGGAAGCGCTGCGTCTCCCGCTCTTCAGGAGATACCTGGCCGGCTTCGGCCCCCTCTCCCTGGGGACCTGGATGCAGCTGGTGGCGCTCGGCTATCTGACTCTGCAGGTCACCGGCTCGGTGGCGGCCGTCGGCCTGGTCGGGGCCGCTGACGGGATCCCTGCGGTCGTGCTATCGATCCCCGCCGGTGCTGTCGGCGACCGCTTCCCCAGGCGGCTGGTGCTGGTGGTCGCCACCTCCGCACTGGGCCTGACCTCGCTGGGGCTGGCTCTGGCGGCAGGCACGAGCAGGGCGTCCCTGCCGGTGCTGATCGGCGCGGCGATCTGCTTCGGGGCGGCGGATGCCTTCAACGCCCCCAGCCGGCAGGCGCTGGTGGCAGACCTGGTGCCCCGCGAGCAGTTGCTGGGCGCGGCCACCCTCACCAGCAGCGTCGGCAGCGCGGCTCGCATCGTGGGCCCTGCGATCGCCGGACTCCTGCTCGGCACCCTGGGTGCGGCAAGTTGCTTCCTCGCCATGGCAGCCAGTGTGGTGCCGCTCCTCCTGGTCCTCAGCCGCGGCCACTGGCCGGCCGCCAAGAGCAGCACCACAGAACTGAGCGCCCTGCGGAGGATGCTGGAAGGGCTGTCCTGGTGCCGCGGCGACCCTCTCATCCGCTCGGTGCTGCTCGGCACCCTCATCTTGGGGTTGTTCGGGATCGGCTACATGCCGTACCTCCCGGTCTTCGCCAAGGATCAGCTCCACGGCGGCGGCCAGGTGCTCGGACTCATGTACTCGGTGGGAGGCATCGGCGCCCTGGCGGGTGGGCTGGCGCTGAGCCTGGTCAGCGGCCGGCTGCGGCGCGACCGCTTGCTGCTGGGAGCAGCACCTCTGTACGCGATGTCGCTTTTCGGTCTGACCCGGGCTCCGACCCTGTGGCTGGCAGTACCCTGCCTGGCTGGCATCAGCCTGGGCTTCATGGCCGCCAACACCGCCATGTTGACCACCCTGCAGGCGGCCGCTCCCGAGATGATGCGTGCCCGGGTCCTGGCGCTTTACAGCCTCGCCTATGCCGGCGGCGGCCCCGTGGGAACGCTTCTCTACGCGGGCCTCAGCCGCGTCGTTCCTCTTTTCTCCGCCATTGCAGGAGGGGCGCTGGTGGTCGGAATGGTCCTTCTCTGGACCGCGACCAGGCCCGCCCTGCGCTCCTTGGGTTGAGAAGAGTGGATATCCTCAGGCGGTGGCCCTGGAGTTCCGGCCGATCCGGCAGGAGGAGCTAAAGCGGTTCGCCGAGGTCAACCTCACCGCTTTCGGCGAAGCGCTCGACAGCTGGCACCTGGATTGGTTCGAGGGCCATTTCGAGGGCTCATCGACAATCGCGGCCTTCGAGGATGGAGTGATGGTCGGCAGCTCCATGGTGCTGCCGGTGACGGTGGCGGTCCCCGGCGGGACCATCCCCGCGGCCGGTGTCACCGCGATCGGGGTGCTGCCCACTCACCGTCGCCGGGGGATCCTGCGCCGGATGATGGAGGAGCTGATGCGGGAGCCCCACCAAGATGGTCTTCCTCTGGCCGTGCTCTGGGCCAGCGAGGGAGGCATCTACTCTCGCTTCGGATTCGGCCCCGCGGCCAGATCCCTCAAGATCGAGTTGGAGCACCCCAAGGCTGCGCTGCGACCCATGCCGCGTCGCGGCCGAGTGCGACTGGTCTCCCCGCAGGAGGCGGCTGAACTGTTCCCCGCGGTCCACACCCGACTGCTGGGCCGACGCCCAGCCATGGTGGCGCGGGGCGCGGTGGCATGGAGATACGCCCTCTCGGCGGAGGACCCTCACATCCCTCGCGAGGAGGCCCACCTCTTCCTGGCTGTTCACGAGGGCGGTGCGGGCGTCGACGGATACCTGGTGTACCGCATCCGCGGAGATTGGTCGCCGCGAGGTCCCGAGAGCACCCTCGTCATATCCGAGATGGTCGCCGAGGATCCGGCGGTGACAGCGGAGCTATGGCGCTACTGCACCGAGGTGGACCTGGTCCGTCGAATCGAGGCCTCCGGTCGGGGTTGCCGGCCTGTCGACGACCCGATTTGGTGGCTCCTGGCCGACCCCCAGGCGATGGTGGCGACCCTGACCACCACCCTTTGGGCCCGGGTCCTGGATGTGCCGAAATTCCTGGAGGGGCGCCACTACCAGCACGACGGCTCGATCATCATCGATCTCGAAGACGGTGCCGCCGGGCACGGCGGGGTCTTCCGTCTCGAGGTGAGCGGAGGGCTGGCCCGATGCACTGCGGCATCCGGGCCCGGCGACATCTCCTTGGGCTGGTCGGAGCTGGGGTCGGTCAGCCTGGGCCTGCGCTGCGTCTCACACCTCCTGGCCGCGGGCAGGGTGCGGGTCACCTCAGCAGAGGTTGCCCGGCGGGCTGATGCCATCCTGAGCTGGGAGCCAGCCCCCTGGTGCTTCGAGGACATCTGAGCTCGCATCTCTCCTCACCTTTGAGCATCGCGCCCATCCGTCGTGGCATCCGCGCCAGGAAGCTTCCCTGCGGACCATCGGCAAGCTCCTGCCCCTCGGTCACCGGCTGTGGGTTCGGGCAGAAGCTACCTGGAGGGCGGCATCCGGGGCTGAGACGCGGCCATGGGGCGCTCTCACCGCGGTCGAGCGACTGCTGCGTGGCGTTCACTGGACCTGCACCACCCGATGCAAACGCCAGGGAATCACCGTCGTCTGCACTTCGACTTCCACCTCCTGGGTCCTCGGAGGGGCGCTGGCGGTGCCTTCCGGATACTGGCACACCGTCAGGTCCTCGAACCGGAGCCGCAGCCAGCATCGCCCCGGGCCACCCGGTTTGCGACGGCTGACCATCCAACACAACCCCGACCTGGCGGGCAGCAGGGACGCGGCGTCGGCTCGCAGACCCGCCGACAGTGCCAGCATCTGTCCCATGAGTGGAGCCGCCAGGTACTGGGTCAGAGCCAGGTCGTCAGACTGAGCTACCGCCGCCTCTAGCCCGTCCACCAGCTGGCGAACCCTGGCGCTGGTCTGGGCGGCCCCGTCCCTCCTCAGGTCGCGGGCCGCGCCCCATCCCAGATTGAGTCGAGTCCTAGCGCTCACGGGATTGCCTCCCGGCGGACATACTGGTGACTCTGACGGCGAGCGCCTGGCAGGCGCTCCGCATCCGGTTGTCGACTTGGGCAAGCGGCACCTGGCGAGCCGCCGCCAGCATGGCCGCCTTCGGCACCCACGGCAGGTTTTCCAGTTCCAAGCCGTGTTCCGCCAGCTGCCGGCGCTGGTGCTGAGCGGCGGCGGGGCCAAGAGCCGTGACGGCCAGGCAGTTGCCTCGACCCAAGTTTGAGTTCTCCTCGAAATAGCGGAGCGCGCGAGCACAGCTGCGACGGTGCGCTTCTCCCTCGCCACAGGGGATGAGCGCCACCCCGGCGCGCTCCACCCAGAATCGCAGGGACCCAGAGCTGTGGCTGACGAGCGGTCCACCGTCCACGACGATCAGGTCAAAGGTGGGCGCGAGCAGATGCTCGAAGAGGTAGTCCAGATGCTCCCGGCCGACGGTCACCGGCTTGGGGTCGTCACGTGCGGCCAGAAGGCACTGGAACCCGAGGTCTGAGTCTGTGAACAGGCAGCCGTCCAAGGTGATGCGCCCCTCATGAAGGTCCGGAAGCCGCAGGGTCAGCTGGTCCAACCTGGAAAGTGGCATCAGCTCGCGGCCGGCCCGGCAGGCCCCGAGGTGCAGGTCGAGGTCCGGGTCCACGCTGTCCGAATCGACCAGCAAGACCCGCCGCCCATTCGAGCCATGCCCCAGGGTGTAGGCGAGGTCCACCGCCAGCGTGCTTCGCCCGACACCACCCCTGCCGCCTGCGACCATGACGACCAGGGGACCGTGCCTTGGACCGCCGAATTCGGCGAGCCGGCTCCGGTCGGCGTGTGGGTCAGGGGCTGGCGACGAGACCACGCCACGCCCTCGGATCCAGCCCAGCCACCGCGGGGCCCCAAGACGCCACCCGTTGCCGACGCGGTTGTTGGCCGGCAACGGCTCGGGAGACTCGGCCAGCAACAGCAGCGGATGTCTGGGCACGGCCCGGGCGGGTCGCACCGGATCGCTCCGTCGCCACATGAGAACTCCGGATGGAGGCGGCTCCGGAGGAGGCGGTGGTAGGGACGATCCGGCCGTGGCGGCGGCGCGAGCTCCCGGGCTCAGCATGGTGGCCCCATGGTGCTTCCCGACTGCACCGGCTGCAGGTAGCCGTGGGCGAGCCAGGCGGTCGCGGTCGCCTGCACCACCAAGTGCGCCCAGGGGCCCAGCGCCAGCAGGGGCATCGACTCAGTCCGCCACACGAGCACCTCGATGCCGTCATCCAGCCCGGCCACCCCACCGATGTCCTGGCAGCGGGTGCGCAAGACCAGCTCGCATCCCGCCGGGTGTCCTGGGGCGGGGCTGAGAGACCCCGCCGCCACCAGAGCGCACGCTCGCCCCGCGACCGGCAACCCCGCATCCACGGCGCTGCTCACCACTTGGGCGACGGTTCCCACGCCGTTGCCACAACTGGCGCCGCCCTGGGGAACCAGGCAAAGCTGGAACTGCCCGGTGCTCGCCAGAGCGGTGACGTCCACGGCCTGGGAACCGGCCTCAGCCGCCGCCTGGGCGGTAGCCACCAGATTGGCGTGGCTCGTCAGTAGGACCCCGCCGTCCACCGCCAACGCCGTGACCGGCAGGAGCAGCAGCGGGAGCATCAGCGCGAACAGGGGCAGGAGCTGTCCCCGCTCCCCCACAGCGGAGCGGTCAGCAAGCATCGCCACTTGGGTCCTGGCTGGGGTCGCGGCTGCGAAACGGATCAATCTTCTGAATCGACGACGCGCGCAGGGTTGGCGAGATCCAGGCGCCCACCAGAGGGACCCAGTCCAGGTTGGGGCGAAAAGCCATCACCACCTCGACATCCCCGTCCGTCAGCCCCCGGGCGTCGGGGGCGCCGCCGACCCTGCAGAAGGTGTCGAGGGGAGATCCGTAGCCGAACCAGATCTGCACCGAGCCGCGACCCAGGCTGGCTGGCATCATGGCCTGGTCGGGGACGGGTCCAGCGCAGCGCCCCCCGCCCAGACGCCGAATGGGACCGCTCAGTAGCCCGGAGCTCTCCTGCTCCACCTGCTTGACCTCGTGCATCGCTGCCTGGCAGGCGCTGGTCGCGTCGATGCCCCGGGCTGCCACCAGGGCCCCCGCGCTGGTGGCGGTGTCCATCGCCATCTGGGTTCTGGCCAGCTGGACCACCGCCACCGCACCACAGCCCAGCAGCAGTGTCACTGGGAGGACCAGCGCCAGCTCCAACAGGGCCTGCCCCCTGGCCCGACGCCGGGAAGTGCTCAAGAGAAGGTCTCGACCGCCAGACGCAGCCGACTTGCCACAGGTATCGTGCCGGGGCCGGCCGAGCCGACCCACGGGACTATCGACCTCAACCCCCCAGAGACCCATACGTCCACCGCCCGAGGCGGCCACGAGGTGAAGGCGACACAGATGGAGAGCCGGCCAGCGGCCGCGGCGGCCGCACAGGGCGCCATGGTTGCCGCGACCCCGAAACAGTCACCGTGACCGCACCGGGGATTCTGCGGGCCATCGAGGTCGGTGGGCAGGGGGCCGTAGGAGTAGAGTCCGCCGGCATCGGAGCGCACGGCGGCGCAGGGCTCTTGGGTACCGGGCTCAGGGACGCCCGATTGATAGCGGACGCACTCAAGCGCATTCCAGCAAGAGGCCCCCGACGACGGGCACAGCGCCGCACTCGCCATGCCGGCAACCTCGCCGGCGAGTGCGGCCCGAACTGCCAGAGCCCCCTGTTCCAGGCTGAGGGTGGGATCCGTCGAGGCCGGCGAACCGGAGGCAACCCTGGCCCCGGCCAGGGTTGCGCTCTGCACCCCCTCCTCGGCCAGGGCCAGCAGCCCTAGCTGGACCGCTCCCAGGGTCGCCAGCAAGAAGATGGCTACTCCTATGGCCAGCTCCACCATCGACTGCCCACGCTCGGCCCGGCTTCTCATGAAAAGGCGCCTGAGAGACGTTCCAGAGCGGGATAGAGAACGATGATCACGAACGGCAACAGGATGCAGGCCGCGACCGGCAGCAGCATGGTGACCAGTGCCCGCCGTCCCCGGGCCATCAGGTCGTCCCGCTGCCGATCCCGCAGGCCGCGGGCCAGCCGACCCAGCGGGGTCGCGGTGGATATCCCCTCCTGCCGCTGCAGCCGCACGACCGCGGCCAGCGCCGCCAGAGCGGCAACCCCCAACTCCGCGGCCGCATGGTCCAGCTGGGCGTCGAGGGGAGGCGTGCCCGCCGCCGCGGACCCAGCCAGGCAAGCGCGCAGGACACTGGCGGCCTCGCCTCTCACCCGGCTCACCACCAACTCCATGGCCCGCCGCGAGCTGACCCCACCCCCGCTCTGCTCGAGCGACATCAGATCGACCAGGATGGGGATCTGGACGATGATGGCGAGGCGCCGTTGAGCGCCGGCCCGGAGCAGCCTGGACAGGGCCAGCAACACGGGGACCAGGCTGAGCGGCAAGATCAGGCCCACCGGGACCAATCCCTGTAGCGCCAGCCCC
Organism: bacterium; assembly: GCA_021795235.1. GTDB lineage: Bacteria > Chloroflexota > Dormibacteria > Aeolococcales > Bog-877 > AG-12. The sequence continues at coordinate 7,481 of JAJYPP010000049.1, read as the reverse complement.
CCAAGCCCGCAGAAGGCGAGCAGGAAAAGCAGGAGCCATCCCAGAATCAACTCCTCCGGGGAGTCCTCCCGGGCCGCGTTGCGGATCCTCACCGCCAACACTCGGAGAAGCTCCCCCGGAAGGGCTGGGCCGATCAGGCGAGCCAGGCTACCGAGGGGCCAGTGGGCTGACCTCCAAGAGGTCGGCCGGGAAGCGGCCATGCGCCGCGGCCCGCGCTTGTCGAGCCACTGGTCCAGGGTTCTCCGGCGTGGCCAGGCTAGGCTTATGAGGGCTGCGGTGAGCGCCAGGAGGGCAGCTCCCACAGCCCCTGTCAGCACCCATTCAGGTGGACGGGGCAGCAGACCAAGCGCCGCCAGCGTAGCCATCGATTGGGTCACGGAGCGCGCCGGGCCGCGAGCAGGCCCAGGTCGGCCGGGGACTCGTCCACAGGTATCGACTGCGACCGCTCACCGCCGACCGGGAGGATCTGGTCGAGACCGGTCAGGCGCAGGATCCTGGTCATCCAGAGATAACCGAGGACGATTAGCGCGAGCAGTCCCGCCAGGATCAGTTGCCCGCCCACGGAGTGGTAGGGCTGCAGGTAGGAGGGATTGACCACCCTCAGCACCACCATCAGGACCAGGGGCATGAGCGCGATGACCAGGGCTCCCAGCCGACCTTGGGCCTGCTCCGACCGCACCTGGTCCTCGGCCGCCTGGATTTGGTGAGCCGCGCGGGCGAGCTCGTCCAGCAGAGGGGCGATCCGGCCACCCGAGCGTCCGCCGACCATTAGGGTGGTGGCGATGAGGGTGAAGAGGGGCTGCTGCATCCTGGCGTCCGCCTCCACCAGCGCCTGCTCCAGCGAGGCCTCCCGCAGCCTGGTCACCAGCCGCCCAAGTTCGGGCCTAAGCTCCGCGGGTCCGCTCTCCGCCAGCGCCTGCAGCGACTGGCGAACCCCATGCCCAGCGGGAAGGAGCTGAGCCAGCAAGTCCACCGTCGCGACCAACTGGTCCCGTGTCCGCGCCCGTGCACTGTCGCGACGCCAGCTCACGACCGCTCTCTGCATGAGGACCCCGAGGCCGCCAAGAACGAGTGCGGGCAGGGGCAGCCCGAGGACCAGCCAGGCCGCCAGCCCCACCCCGGATCCGGCGACAAGGGCGGGCAGAATCGTCGCGGCCCAGAGGGCTCGGGTGGCTGCGAGCCACCTTCGGTCGAAGCCCTCGGGGTCACGACGTGGCGGACTGCTGATTGCCCACGCCAGGAGTGCGGCCGCAGCGGCCACCACCGCCGCCAGCACCAGCACCGGGACGCCGGTCAGACCCACCGCGAGTGACCCGGCGCGGGCCCTGGAAACCGGCCCAGCAGGTTATTGACCGCGATCCCGGCGCTGTCCAGTTTGTCCTGGACCTTGGCCGGGAGATCATCCAGCCTGGTCAGATCCCACTCCCAAGTTCCCCGCGCCCGCTGATGGTGGCAGACACTCTCCAGCAGGGGGAGATCGCCCTCCACCTGGCCCGTGACCAGTCCGACCGCCTGGATGACGCGCTGGTCAGCGCCGTCCGGACGCCGCATCCGAGCGAGGTGAACGACCAGATCCACCTTCGCCGCGAGCTCCCTGGCGATGGCACCGGGGTCGGCCCTGGCCTGAGCGGGATGGCGACGCACCAGGCCAGCGAGGCGGAGCAGGGCGTCGCGAGCGCTGTTGGCGTGGAGGGTGGTCCCACTGCCGTCGTGGCCGGTCCCCATGGCGTCCACCACGTCCAGGGCCTCGGCGCCACGGCACTCGCCCACGAAGATGCGGTCGGGCCGCTGCCGTAGCGCGTTGCGCACCAGCTGCTGGATGGTCACCTCCCCGCGCCCCTCGGTGTTGGGATCGCGGGCCTCCAACGAGATGGTGTTGGGACGTCCGCCCTGGGTTGTCCGCAGGTGTAGCTCCCGCTGATCCTCGATGGTGATTATTCGCTCCCAACTCGGGACCTCGCTGATGAGGAGGCGAAGCAGGGTGGTCTTTCCGGAGCCGGTGCTTCCGGAGACGATGAGGTTCAAGCGGGCCCGCACGGCTGCTTGGAGCAGCGGGATCAGCTCCCACGGCAGGGTCCCCACCCCCGCCAGATCAGCCAGCCGTCCGAACCGGGCGAGCTGGTGTCGGCGGATGGTCACCGCCATCGGCACAGCCACCGGGGGGAGAACAGCATTGAGCCGCGACCCGTCCTCCATGGTCGCTGTCACCATGGGGCTGGCCCGGTCCAGGTGCGCGGCACCGGACCCCAACAGGCGCTGCACGGTGGTGAGCAGCGCGTCCTCGCTCTCGAAGCGGATGTTCGAGACGTGCTGGGTTCCGTCCTTCACGACCAAGACCTCATCGGGCCCGTTTACGATCACCTCCTCGACCAGTGGGTCCGTCAAGAGTTCTGCGAGTGGGCCGAGCGGCCCCACCCGCGCCAGCACCCGACGCCGCACCTCCTCGTACCCGTTCGCGTTCAGGATCGGAAGGCGCCGGTGCGGTGCCGACGAGTGGTAGGCCTCGATCTCCCCCTGCACCAACTCCGCGATCCAACCTCGGTCCGCAGGCTTGAGCTCGGTGTCGGCGCGCCTCTCCAGCGCCTCGGCTACCTTCACCTGGACCGCCGCCAGTAGCTCCGCCTCGATCGTCGCCAAGCACTCGAGTTGGGCCCCTGCTGCGACCGGCTCTACGCTGGTCACGTCTCGGCTCCAGAGCGCTCCATCCGGCCCCTGGCCACTCCTTGCGGTGAGCCCGGCACCCGATCCAAGGTGGTCTGTTGAAAGAGATGGGCCGCTGCTGCACGCGCCGCCGCGCGCAGCGGTGCGCGCAGTTGGCCCTCGGCCACCGCGAGCTTCTGAGCAGCCTCGGCCCGCAGGCACGCAGAGCGGTTGAACGGAATCGAGGCGACCAAGGGCATCCCATAGCGCCTCAAGAGCGCGGTCTCGTTGACCGCGAGCGTTCCCGCGCCCGTCCCGTTCACGACGACCAAGCTCGGCTTCACCCGCAGCGGGTTGGCCACTGCCGATCGCAGCACCCGATCGAAGAGGTCGACTCCCACCGGCGTGGGGGAGACGACCCAACACAAGGTCTGACACCGCAGCGCATGCGCGACCGTCAGATGAGAGTCGAGCGGCCCGAGGTCCACCACCGTCAGCTCGTGCCCCTGGCTCAGCATGGTGACCACCGAGTCGAAGATCTCTGGGGGCACCATGCCCGCCGCGTCCGGCTCGAAGGTCCCAACGAGGAGGTCGAGAGGGCCACTGCGCTGGAGATGGCGGGCCAGCAGCTCCTCGTCCAACGGCCTCACCTTCGCCTCATGGGCGAGGTAGGCGAGCGAGAGGTTCTCCTTGAGGTTCAGCCGCACCGCGGTGGTTCCGAGCCCCGATCCGGCTTCCACAAAGCTGACCCTGACCCCATCCTCGGCCAGTGCCATCGCCAGATTGAGACCGATGAAGGTTCGGCCCGGAGCTCCGCCGGACCCAGTGACACCGAGGACGCGGCCCGGCACTCCTGCCAGGGTTCCCAGGTCCTGCCCGTCCACGGGATGGGCCCCATCATCCAGGCGGCGGCGACCAAGCCTCAGGTGCATCAGCTCGCCGGCCCCCCGTTGCCACGGGCGAGCCGGCAGCGGCGGCCCGCGCCACTCTGCTCAACTGCCCGCAGTGCCGCTTGAGGGCTGGAGAAGGCGCTTTCGGCTCCGGGACAGGCCGGCCCGTCGGCGCTCACGGCCCAGATCGACTGGGTAGCATCCAGCAGCAGCCAGGGGGCGACCTGAGAGGGCGGCACGGAGATGGTGATCTGATGGGCGGGGCCATTGACACCGATCGCCAGCACCGACTGGGCCAGGGGCATGACGCACCCCACGCCGGAGCCGCCGCACAGATCGGACGGGGATGGCGAGGCCGCGCCGGCCACCGCCAGCAAGTCCACCAAGCTGCCGGGGACGAGGTTGGGCGGCATGAACGCCAGGGTCAAGGTCACCTGGCGTTGCCCGGCCCCGGAGCCCATGGCAAGCTCGCTGCGCAAGATGACCGCGCCGGCGGGTATGTCGACCAGGGCGACTGCTCCCTGCACCCTGGCGAAGTCGCGCTCGGGGAAGGTGTCGGCCAGAGCCGACGCCTGCAGATGCACCAGCGCCCCTCCGGGAGTCAGGTCGGTGGTGTTGGCCTGGAGCGAGGTCCCGGCTGGGAGATTGCGCGCCGCCACTAGCACCCGGACTTGCCCCGTTTGCGCTTCCACCGCTATCAGGAGGAAGGCGGCGAGCGCGGCACAGAAGGTGACCAGCCCCACGGCCAATGCCAGCATCCGCCTCACCGCCCCGCCTCCCTCATCGCGGCAGCCCCTCCCCTCGAGGCACGCCCGGCGCCCACACGCCGGTGGATGGGATTGTGCTCCACGCGGACCACGGTTGGGAACCCAGTGCCACGTTACTGATGCGTAACAAAGGGTCCCTCGCGGTCGCCCCCAGCCCGGACGTACGCCTGCTCACGCGGCGCCGCGAAGTTCCCGAGCGTCGCTGCACCGGCGCAGCCTGGCCATCCCGCGCTTGTAGAGGCCACGGACCCGCTCCTTGGGCACTCCCCAGTCGAGAGCGATCTGCTCGGTGGACTTGCCCTCAAGGACGTGGGCCCGCACCACCTCGGCCTGCCCGGGCGTCAGGCGACCCAGGAAGGTTCCCACCACCTCGCGCTCGAGCAGTCGAAGCGCGGGGTCCGAGTCCCGGTCAGCCAGCGATCTGTGGCTGGGATTCACCTCCATGAGGACCTCCAGCGGCACCCCGGCGTGACGTTGGCGAACCCGGTCAGCTTCCCAACGGTGGTGCCACCGGTGAAACGCGATGCTGCGCAGCCAGGCTCGAAGCACCACCTCGCGCTCGCCTTGGAACGAGTGCAGCCGAGTGATGGCGGTCACGAAGACGTCCTGTACCAGGTCGGCCCGATCCTCTGCGGGGCGGCGTCTAAAGCAACGCTCGACGTCGTCCTTGAAGTTGCTGAACATCCACTCCACAGCATCCGGCGCCCCTTCGCGCAGTCCCTTCAACCGGGCGGCGAAATCGTCCTCGCTCACAGCACTCCCTCCCTGCCGGGCCCTCCACGGTCCCTTCGCCACGAGTCTTGGCCGGGGCCCGCTGGAGGTTGGCCCAGGCGCAGCTGGCACCCAGCCCGAAAATCGCTGGCCCTGTGCACGCTTTGTGTCGGGACCTGTCAGGGCGTAGGCTGTGGGCTGTCGGGGCGGGAGGGGAGATGGGACCGGAGCGTGCGCGGGTGCTGGTGGTGGACGATGATCCCCTCAGCATCGCTGCGATCAGAAGTCTGCTGGAGCCTGACGGCTACCGGGTCGACGAGGCGCGTGGGGGCCGACAGGCCCTCGCCCAGGTGGCCCGCGCACGGCCCGACTGCGTGGTGCTCGACTACGCCATGCCGGGTATGAGCGGCCTGGAGGTGGTCCGCGCGCTCCGCGACTCCGGAGATGAGATCCCCGTGGTCATGCTGAGTGCGAAGGACGACTCCTTCGACAAGGCGGCCGGTTACGGCAGCGGGGTCGATGTGTACATCGGCAAGGATGAGGACGCCAGCGTGCTGAGGGCGGCGATCGCCCGGCTTCTGCACCACCACGGGGACAAGGGCTCCCGGATAGCCACCGGGGGGCTGGTGCTCGACAGCTCGACCTGGACCTGCCAGGTCGACGGCCGCGAGATCCGCCTGCCGCCCCGTGCGTTCGGCCTGCTCGAGGCCCTGGCCAGTCAACCCGGTTCGGTGCTGCGCAAGGAGCAGTTGGTCTACCGGGTATGGGGGGTCAACTCTGATGTCTACAACCGGGCCGTCGATAACGCGGTCGTCGAGTTGCGGAAGCTGCTGGGCGACAGCAGTCAGGATCCTCGCTTCATCCACACGGTGCGGGGCGTGGGCTACAAGTTCGAACCGCGCACATGACATCGCGCTGGCACGGAGCCCCGGCGGTCCTCGAACTCCCCCCGGGAGACTTTGCCAGCGACATCGTCTGGCGTATGCGGATTCCCGTCGCCGTGCTGGACCATGCTGGGCATCTCGAATTCGCCAATGGAGCCTTTGCGGATGCGGGGCTGGCTGGTCTGGTCCTCGACAACCAGAGGTTCCTGATCGACCAGGAGATCGAGCAGCTGCGCCGGGAGGTGCTGAAGCAGGCACACCATCGCTCCTTTGAGGTGCGCGCGGTCTATTCGGAGCCGGCCCACTCGCTGGTGGAGGTTCTCGAGCTGGCGCAGCTCCCTGGCTGGACCGCCGTCGTCTTCCAGCCCCAAGACCAGCCCGGACGTTCAGCGGCGGAGCTCCCCTCCGCCGCCTTGATGCTGCACGAGCTCAGGTCGCCCATGCTGGGTGTCCGGGAGTCGCTCGACCGCCTCACCCAGGACTGTGCCGGGATGGCTCCGGAACTCAGCGCCGCGGTGTCCCGACAGTCCCGAGCCGTCACTCGCCTGATGTCGGTTCTAGCGGGCCTTGGTGATCTGGTCAAGGCGGGCGAGCTCGCCCCCAAGAGTCGGGACGGGCCGATGGTCAGCCTGGCGGAGGTGGTGGGCGACGTGCAGGAAACGTTCGACCTCCTGGCCGCAGCCAGCGGTCACGAGTTGCTGGTGGTGCAGGAGGGGTTCGTTCCCGCCATCCGAGGTGATCGGGCACTACTCACGAGGGCGGTTGCCAACCTGGTGGACAACGCCCTGAAGTACTCCCCGCCACCCGGCCCGGTCCGGGTTGTGGTCGGTGCCCGGGGAGCGCTGGCAGTCGTCGAGGTCTGGGACACCGGCCTGGGAATAGCACCTGCTGACCGAGCCGTGGTCTTCGAGCCATTCGTTCGTCTGGCGCAGGGGGCGGACTCATCCACCACGGGCAGCGGCCTCGGACTGGCAGTGGTCCAGACAGTGGTCAGAGCCCACGGCGGCAGCCTGTCAGTTGAGAGTGACCCAGTCACCGGCAGTGTCTTCCGGCTCAGCTTCCTAATCTCCTCCGAGGGACCTTAGTCCCCGGAGGCACACTTGCCGTCCGCGCTAAACTCTTGGTCCGGCCCGCATGGCTCAATTGGTTAGAGCAGGGGACTCTTAATCCCAAGGTTCCAGGTTCGAGTCCTGGTGCGGGCACCACTTTTTGATCTCAAAGTTGGGTCGCCAGAGACCGCCAAAGATCGCCTCGTAAGTGGTCAACTAAGTGGTCAAACCGGAGCTTCCGGCGCTGGCCCAAGGAGCTTCCCGAGCCGGTCGGCGGGCTTGCCAAGGTCCACGCGGACCGTGACGGGTTGTGAGCAGTTGAGCGCGCTGTTGGCCAATCGCGGCCATTCGGGGCGCTCCCATGGCCCGTGCTCAGCCAAGGCGCCCCGAACCTGTGTTCCCGGGGGACTAAGGCAGCGTGAGCGACGAGGTCACGGCGGAGGCGCGGGTCGCGGACCCAGGGATCTTCACTTTGCTCTGGGCGTTGGGCGAGGAGTGGTCCACCGCCATGCGTGAGGTTTACCGGCGGGTGGTGATCCG
>JAJYPP010000144.1 GCA_021795235.1 bacterium | reverse complement strand
TCATCGCCAGGCGCGCCTTGGGCTTCTCGAGCAGGCTTCGTCCTGCCGTGGCACGGACGCTCCCAGGTGCGAAGCGCCCGTCAAGGATCGGTCGCAAGACCGGTCGGCACACGCATCAACTCCGCCGGGCGGCGAAGGCGATGGGGAAGCGCCGTTCCACCTGGGATCGTGGTGGGTTGTGCCTGAGAGGGCACTCGGCTCCAACGTTGGGGCCTCCAGGCAAGGGTGAGAGCCGGACTCTCACACCTGCTCGCCGCTCACCTCGCCACCCGACTGATGGGGCGACCCGTCAAGCAAGTGGCTCCCATGCCCCTGCGCCGCTACGGGGGCGACAACCCAGCCTCACACGCCTGGGGGAACAGATTCCCGCCTTGGCCGACGTTGGCCAACTTGGGAAGTAACGGTACCATGGCAGCTGATGGCAGAGTTCGGGCGCGGCTTCCAGGCCGTCATCTTCGACCTCGACGGCGTCCTCATCGACTCCGAACAGCTGTGGGACAGGGCGCGGCGGGCGGTGGTGGACCAACACCGCGGCACCTGGCGCCCGGGGGCGACCCGGGCCATGCAGGGGATGAGTTCCTGGGAGTGGTCCGCCTACCTGCACACCACCCTGGGCGTGCCGCTGCCCCCCGGGCAGATTGCTGAAGAGGTGGTGGCGCGGCTGCTGGCCGAGTACGAGGCACGGTTGCCGCTCATCGCGGGCGCGACCGCGGTCGTGCCCGCGATGGCCGGCCATTGGCCGCTGGGGCTGGCCTCTTCCTCCAACCGACCGGTCATCGACCTGGTCCTCCAACGCAGCGGGCTTGGGGAATTCTTCACGGCCACGGTCTCCTCAGAGGAGGTCGACCGGGGCAAGCCGGCGCCCGACGTCTACCTGGAGGCGGCCAAACGCCTCGGGGTCGCCCCGGCCCGGTGCGCCGCGGTCGAGGACTCCGCCAACGGCATCCGCTCGGCGGCGGCAGCCGGCATGACGGTCATCGCTGTGCCAGACTCCCACTTCCCGCCCCCCGCCGAGGTGCTGGCCCTGGCCCGAGGCGTGCTGGACAGTCTGGCCGAGCTCACCCCCGAAGCCCTCTTCTGACGGGCACCTTAGTTCAACTCGGGCCCAGGCGGCGAGGGTCACTCCATAGGAGATCATGCCGTGCGTGACCTTGGTGTATTCCTCTACAGAGTATGAGGACGGGTCCTTGCCGTAGCCGCTCTGCTTGAACAAATTAGGGCCGCAATCCGGTCCCGTAAGGGAGGGGTCGAGGCCGCCGGTCCGACGGCCTCGGTCAGGGAAACTGTCCCTGCCCCCGCCGGCTCGCCGTCGCCGGTGATCACGTTGAGGACTCCAGGTGGCAGCACTTCGGGCGCCATCTCGGCAAAGCGAAGTGCCGACAGCGGGGTCCATTCCGAAGGCTCTGGCCAACGGCGCCACGGTCATCTGCGCCGAAGACCGCCGCACCATTGAGTCCTCCGGCCTGGGCCGGAAGACCAGCACTCGAGTCGCCACCGCCGTCCGTTCCGAGTTGCTCGAAGACCTTCGTCATCTCGGCAAACGAGCGGGCATCGCCGTTGTCACCGTTCCCGCTCGGGGAACCTCCCCCAAGTGTCCCCGGTGCCAGGCCAAGCTTCACCACTGCCCGTCACCAGACCGAGCCAGGGAGTCTGGGCACAAGTGGTCGATCTGTCGGTCGTGCCGGCTCTCCGCCGACCGGGACCACGCCGCGGCCGAGAGGATCGTCTCTCGTGGCCTCGCCGCCCAAGAGCATGGCGTGCTCGACCGGTCCAGCGGCGGCTTCGAGTGCCGCAAAGCGATCGATGCACGGGTCCGCCGCACCCTTCGCCCACAGAGGGTCGGACAAGGCGAACAACCGTCCACCCATTCGAGTTCCATCCCACGAGTCCGCTTGACGAACTCGGCCCCCGCCACTCCACGCCCATGCGGCCTGGTGCACCAGCGTCCGACGGAGACACACCCAACGGGGGCACCTTCATCGGCCAGCGAGGTGATCGCAAGGCAAGACCTTCCGACCCAACGACGCCGGGCCGCCCGGTATCGGAGAACTCCCGAGGGAGGCCACCGCGCCTTGGAAGGATGGAGTGCGCTTGGTGGGGTACCATCCAAAGGAGCTCAAATGGGGAACGAATCTGATCTCAAAAGGTGGAGCCGACGGTCAGGTTCGAACTGACGGCCAGCTGTTTACAAATCCAAAAACAACTGTTCGCCGACGTGCGTCAGCGACCGTTCCGAACTCAAATCGGGGGCGTAAACCGCCCCTGTGTTCGCCTGTGGCCGCCGATGACCGCCCCAGATGGGGTCAAGAATGGGGTCAGCCGCGTCCCGCGACATCCCGGCTTCTGCCCATCTGGAGTGACGATCGTCAAGCTAACGCCGGGCCAATTGGCCTCAAACGCCGCACCCCTGAAGTGGTCTGTAGCGTTGCAGGGATGCACCGCAGTGCTGAGAGAGCTGGCAGATCCAACCTTCCACGCATGGGTCCCCTCGAACGCCCGATCAGGTCCTTCTGGCCAAGGAGTCGACGGCCGCCTCCACGGCGGCGTGGTGGCGGCGCACCATGGCCCTGACCTCCTCCGGCGACTCCGATGCTGGGGCCTCCTCCGCTGCCAACCTATCGAGCACCCACTCGCGGACCAGCTGAGTCGCGCCCGTACCCCGCCGCTGGGCAACAGTGCGGATCCGAGCGACGGTTCGACGGTCAAGTCGGGTCGAGAATGTCACGGTCAGCAGACCATCAGGCTCTGGATCGGGCGCGAAGGGGAGTTCTGAGAGGTCGTGGGTCTCCAACCACTCATCCGCCTCGGCATCATGGCTAAAACTCGGAATCTCCTGGGCACGAAGCGTGGGTTCAGTCTTCATCTGCTCCTCCGGAATCGGCGTCTCTCAGCCTCGGTCATCGGCCGTGCCGTGATGGGAATCACCAGCCCTCCTCGATGCGCGTAGATGGCCACAAGGTAGCGGCCATCAGCAGAGCGTCCCAAGGCGACCATGGAACCGGTCCGTCCGCGGGCGAGCAACCGCTCAGGGTCGACGAGTACATCTTCGAATTCCTCGGGACTGACACCATGGCGTGATACGTGCTCCTCAGATTGCTCACTCCAGGCCACTTCGAGCACAGCCGTAATGTAGCACAGCAGTGCTACGGCACGGTGAACCAAACCCCTCCCCACGATGCCTGAGGTGCCGATCCAAAGGAGGCAACGTGGCTCATGTCTGGGAACCGGCCTCACCTGGTCTAGCGAGCGGCGAGGCACCTCGCCTCGAGCCGGACTGGATGTGTCACCCGACTGGAGTCGGGCGCCTGCCACCGGCGACTGTCCGGAAGACCACGTCGGTAGCGGCTGACCCACCGGCTCGCCGACGAAACCAACGAGCGCCCAGCCGCTGGCCGCCCCTGCGAGCGCGCTAGTCAACAGTCCGGGCGCATAGGAAGAACCGTCGTGCTACGGGGCGCCAAGTCCCTGTCCGCTGTCGGGTCCCTGAGGCTGGTCTAGGGCTTGAGGGGCAGGCGGTACAGCGTCATGGTTGTCCCGGCTCTTTGAAGCTGGCCGTCCGCGGTGAAACCCAACTTCTCCAGTACCCGGATCGACGCCAAGTTCGCTGGCTCCACCGTCGCTACGAGGCTCTCACTGAGATGACTGTCCCGAGCGAGCTCCGCCAACCGTCGCGCGAGGGCGGTCCCGAGGCCCCTGCCCCACCACATGGGTCGCAAGGAGAAGGCCACCTCGACCTCAGGTCGACCTAGAAGCGTACGGCACCGTAGGCCAACTCGACCTACCGGCTCGCCACGAGCGCTCTTGACAAGGTAAATGCCGAACCCATGCCTGTCCCAGTGCTCCAGGTCATAGTTGAGATCGGCTGCTGTGGCGTCGCGATCTCGCACACCACCGAGAGTCTCCATCACCCGTGGGTCCGAGTCGACTCGCCGCAGATCCTCCAGATCGGTCGACTGGACCCGGCGCGCGACCAACCCTGACACGGTGAACTCTTCAGGCAACGAGGGACTCACCACCTCTTACGGCTCAGCAACCCAAACTTCAGCGGTCCATCGTAGTCGGACTTGCTCGCGCGCCGGTAATCGGCCACCCGAGATCCCCAGACTCCGTCTCAAACCCCTGGCAGAGAAAGCAGGGTTCCCCGCCAGGTTCGGCCTCCGTCGTGGCTCACCCAGAGCACGTTGGCGCCGTGGTCCTCGCCGACGGCATACAGGTCGCCATTGGCGCCGACAACGAACCTTGCGCCTCGGGCCAACCCATTCAATCTGTGCTTGGTCTGGAGAGGTGCGGATGTGCTGCCACTGGCCAGATACATGAATCCTTGCGCGCCTTGGGTGGCGCAAGTGAGCCAGGTAGCTCCGGCTGCGGTGAGGCTGGGATCTTGGCAGCTACTGGGGACGGCTCTGACGCGCCAGCGAAGGCCTCCGTCCACCGAGATGGCCATCCCCCCGTGGCAGCTGGCTTCTCCGACAGCTGCCGCAAACGAGCCGGTATACGCCGCCTGATTGACCGCCATGTTCAGAGTTGCGGTGCGCCGCCACTTCAGCCCTCCGTCGCGGGTCACATAGACCGTCGTGGGAGTAGGAGCGATCTGGGGTTTCAGGCACTGTGACCCAGCCCCGAATACGATTCCACGCCCGGGAGTGGCGAACACGGCCGCGGTAAGTCCCACTGGGCCCGCCGCGGATAGGTGGACTACCGTTCCTGGCCCAGACCGTCGGACTGATTCGACCGACACGGATTCCAGACCTACTGACGTAGCGGGGCAGTTGGTGCAAGACTTGGGTGCTGCTTGACGGAATAGTGGATCACCATCTCGGTCCCGGGGTAGGTGGTCTCGGTGTCGTTGAGGAGCTCGCAGAGAGCGGC
>JAJYPP010000048.1 GCA_021795235.1 bacterium | reverse complement strand
ATGTCCCGGACCTGATCGGACTCCCCGGAGCGAGAGCTGTCCTCGTCCTCACCGGTGACCTCCTGCTGTGCCCACCCCCGCGTTGGCCGATACTGGCCAACAGCGCGCTCAACTGCTCGCGACCCGTCCCCTGTGGCCCGGGACAGCAGATCCCGCTCGATCGGGCCCACCCACGATTCGAACTCGCCGGATCCCAGCAGAAGGAAGCGGCCCGACGGCGTTCGAGTCGCTTCCATGGCGGCAGCCGCCTCGGTCAGGCCATTGGCTCCGGCTCTTTGCTCGGGCTGATCACGGCCGACTCACGCGGCTTGCCCAGGACCGGAGCCGCTTGATGGCCGTTCTTGGCCGCGTGCCCCTGCTTCAGCTTCAAGATCGGCTCGAACATCTCCAGCGGCATGGGGAAGACCACCACTGAGTTCTGGTCGGCCCCGATCTCGGATAGGGTCTGGAGGTAGCGCAGCTGTAGGGTGGCCGGCTGGCTGCCGATCACCTCGGCGGCGTTGGCCAGGGTCTGGGCCGCCTGGAACTCGCCCTCGGCGCGGATGATCTTGGCCCGCTTCTCGCGCTCGGCCTCGGCCTGCAGTGCCATGGCGCGCTGCATGGACTGGGGCAGGTCGACGTCCTTGACCTCCACCGCGCTGACCTTCACCCCCCAGGGCTCCGTCTGCTCGTCGATGATCGCCTGCAGCTCCGCGTTGATCTTGTCGCGACGGCTCAGCAGGTCGTCCAGGGTCGATTGGCCCAGGATCGAGCGCAGGGTCGTCTGCGCGGTCTTGGAGATGGTGCTCATGTAGTCCCGCACCTTCACGTACGAGTCCCGCGCGTCCACCACTCTGAAGAACACCACCGCGGTGACCCGGACCGTGACATTGTCGCTGGTGATCACATCCTGAGGGGGAACCTCGTGGACCATGGTGCGCATGTCCACCTTCACCATGCGGTCCAGGCCGAAGGGGATGATGAGGCGCGGCCCCGGCCCCTTGACATCGATCAGCCGGCCCAGCCGGAGCACCACCCCGCGCTCGTACTCGTTAATGACCCTGAATCCGGTCGCAAAGGCGATCAGAACCAGGAAGGCGACCACCACGACCACCACCAGAACCGGGACCACAGCGCCAATCATGACTCAACTCCTCTGTTGGGCAGGGCCGGGGCGGGCATCCTACCCCCGCCGCCCTCTTTGATCTCAGATCCGCCTGAGAGACCGGTTGGGGCCACGATCAGGGTCAGCCCGTCCTGAGCCAGCACCTGCACCTCGGCACCGACCGCGACCGGGGCGCCGTCCCGCGAGATGACCCGCCACAGCTCTCCGTCCACCAGCGCCAGCGAGGACTCTCCGCTGGTCGCCTTGACCACGCCGACCTCCCCTAGCAGCTCCTGCGGCTGGCGCGGGTACGGGCGGTGGCGCACCGCCAGAGCCCGGTGGCTGAGCAACACCCAAATGCCGCCCAACCCCAGCGGCAGCCCGAGCAGGGCGACGGGCGCCACCGCCCTGCCGGGGAACATCAGTACGCCACCAGCGATCGCGGCTCCGATCCCGACCACGGTCAGGACGCCGTGGGTGGGGGCCACGGTGTCGACCATGAACAGAGCCGCGGCGGCTGCCACCAGGAGCAGCCCCAGGAAGTCCAGAGGCAGGCCCAGCAGGCCGGCCACGGCCAGGACCCCGGCTATCAGGCCCACCACGCCCGGGACGATTGCCCCCGGGTGGACCAGCTCCAGCCCTATTCCCAGCATGGCCAGCAGGAGCAGTCCGAAGGCGATGGTCGGGTTCGCGAGGATGACCAGCGCAGCCGACAGCCCGGCAGGGCCTGCCGGCGGAGTTCTTGCTCCCAGGCTGTGAGCCAGCACGGGGGCGGTTAACCCCAGGGAGACCACGCCTGCTCCCAGTGCGGCACCTGCTACTGCCAGACGGCGCATCGCGATCACAATTGTACTCCCGGACTTTCCAGGCGCGGCGTTCGGGCAGCCGATAATCGCTCGATGCAGCCCAGCCGTTCCCGCGCCGGCGACCCGGCCACCACCCTGGTCGGGCCCGATCAACGTGAGCGCTGGGACCGGTTCGTGGGCGACGCCTGCGGCGGGGTGCTCATGCAGTCGTGGGGCTGGGGCGAGCTCAAGCGCCGCCACGGCTGGCGGGTGATGCGAATTGCCGCGGCGGAGCCAGCGACGGGGGAGCCCGTCGGCGCACTTCAGGTGTTGCACAGGCCCCTTGGCCCGGGCGGGTTCGGCTGGGCCTACGCTCCCCGCGGGCCCGCTCTGCGCTCTCCCGCCGACCAGGCGGTGGCGGCTGCCCTGGTGGCCCGCGCCGGCCGGGAGCTGCGCCGGCCCAGGGTGATGGCCCTGCGGCTGGACCCGGAGTGGAACAAGGACGACCCCGCCGCGGCTGCCCTGCGTCGAGCGCTGGGGCTGCGACCGGCCCGCTACGACATCCAGCACCGGGACACCTGGCTGGTGGACCTGGCCGCAGGAGAGGAGGCGGTTCTCGCCTCGTTGCCAGCCTCTACCCGGCGCAACATCCGGATCGCGGAGAGGTCGGGGGTCCTGGTGGGACGGGAGAGCACCGCCGCCGCGGTTCGAGAGTTCTACCTTCTGCATCTCGCCACCGTCCAGCGCCAGGGCTTCACCACCCGGCCATGCAGCTATTACGAGGCGGCCTGCGACGAACTCCAGGCCGGGGTCTTCACGGCCCGGCACCAGGGCACGCCCCTGGCCTCGGCGATCGCGGTCGCCTTCGGCCCTCGGCTCGTCTATCTTTACGGCGGCACGTCCACCGCTGCGCCTCAGGTGCGAGCCCCGTACGCCCTGCATTGGGCGGTGATCAAGTGGGGTTTGGCGCGTGGTTGCAGCGTCTACGACATGTGGGGGGTACCCAGGCATTTCGATCCCGCCAACCCCGCCCATGGCTACGCCACCTTCAAGACCAGATGGGGCGGGGCGCGGGCATCCCATAGCGGCCTGCTGGTCGCCCCGCTCTGGCCCGGGCTCGATCCCGCCCTCAGCGTCGCCGAGTCGCTGCTGTTGCGGCGGCGTCCGCTGCTCACCTGACGAGTCCCGCCACCTCGATCTCTACAATCTGGGAGTGCTGTACCTCGGTCCCAAGCGCAGCGACCACTGGGAGGCGGTCGTCTTCGCGCCGCCCCGGGAGGTCTTCGCCATCGCCGAGCAGGTGATGGCGCTGCCTCCGTTCAGCTTCCGAGTGGTCGACGACCACACCGCGGAAGTTGTCCAGGATCTCGCCAACGGCTTCTTCGGCCAGTGGAGCAAGGTGCGCTACCCGAAGAATCGGATCCGCATCGAATGTCAGCCGATCCCGGCCGGCACCATGGTGACCGTGGCTGCCCAGGGGGACCGCAGCGCCACCATCCGCGCCACCAACCTGCTCCGGATCCTGGGCCGGGGCGAGCGGGATCGGAGCACCGTCTACCGATTCCGCGCCATTCCGCCCGGTCCCTGCACCGTGGTGCAGAGCTGGGCCGGCACTGGCTACCCAATCTTCTCGGAGCCAGACCACTCCGCGGCCCGGGGCCGGGCGGTGCGCCCCGCATCGCCACTGCTGGCGCTCGAGCAGCGCGGCCGCTGGGTGAGGGTCAGAGCCGGCCAGGGGGATGACTCCGGGGAGGGCTGGATCGAGGCCGACCAGCTGGTACCGGACGAGACGCCGAGCCGGAGGGCGGCTTCTTAGTCTTGGGCGTGGTGACTCAGGGGATGCCACGCTCCGGAGAGCATAAGGTCCTGCGCCTCTTCGGGCCCATCGCTGCCGGCCGGATACAGCTTGATGGGCGGCATGTTGTCCAGGACCGGTTGCAACGCCTTCCAGGCGTACTCGGTCTCGTCCTGGCGGATGAACAGGGTGTGATCGCCGAGCAGGGCGTCGTGGAGCAGGCGCTCGTAGGCCTCGGCCGGCTCGGTGCGGAACGAGTTCCCGTAGGAGAAGTCCATCCTGACCCCCTGCTCGACCACCAGCGGGCCTGGCTCCTTGGCCACGAATGAGAACGAGATGCCCTCGTCGGGCTGGATCCTGATCGTGACTCGGTTCGGCTGCAGTGCCTCGATCCCGGTGCCCTCGAAGAGGTGGAGGGGCACGTCGCGGCAGAACAGCATGATCTCGGTGCGCCGGGTGATCAGCCCCTTGCCACAGCGCAGGTAGAACGGGACCCCCGCCCAGGCCCAGGAGTCGACCGCCAGCCGGAGGGCGATGTAGGTCTCTGTGGTGGAGTCCGGAGACACCCCCTCCAGCTCCCGGTACCCCGGCATCATCTTGCCGTTCACCGACCCTCTGGTGTACTGCCCCCGGACGACCTCCGTGGGGGCCACCGGCCGGATCGACTGGAGCACCTTGACCTTCTCGTCCCTCAGGGCTTCAGGATCGAAGGAACTGGGAGGTGACATGCAGGTCAGCGCCAGCAGCTGGAAGAGATGGTTCTGCATAATGTCGCGCAGGGCGCCGGTCTCCTCATAGAGATGTCCCCGACTGTCAACTCCGATGTCTTCGGCCACGGTGAGCTGGACGTGAGACACCACATCCCGGTTCCAGATCCGCTCCACCAAGGTGTTGCCGAACCTGAAAACCAGGAGGTTCTGTACGGTCTCCTTGCCCAGGTAGTGGTCGATGCGGTAGATGCGCTCCTCGGGCACGCTGCGGTGCAGGGCCTGGTTGAGCAGGCGCGCCGAGTCGAGGTCGTGGCCGAAGGGCTTTTCGATGATGATCGACGACCCTCGGGAGAGCCCCGAATCCTTGAGCTCCTGGAGGATGGGGGCGAAGGAGGATGGCGGCACGGCGAGGTAGATGATGCGCCGGGGCAGCCTGAGAACCGCGGCGAGCTTGGGGCCGGGGTCGGTCAGCGCCGGCACGTAGCGGAGCCGCTTGGCGAAGGTGGCGAATTCCTGCTCGTCGAGCCCGGTTCGCGAGAACTCCGCGATGGCATCGTGGGCGAAGGCACGGAAGCCCAGGTCGTCCAGCTCCCTGGTGGCGGTGCCCACGATCTCGCCGCGCCGGGGCAGCAGCCCCTGGGTGCTCAGCTCGTAGAGCGCGGGCAGGAGCTTGCGTCGCGCCAGATCACCGGTGGCTCCGAAGACCACCAGGTCCTGATTCGGAGGGACGCGCAAAGTTCGTGGCGGCACCCACCGAGTTTAGAGGTGGCGCGAACTTTGCGTGCTCCCGCCGATGGCCTTGGACACCCCGGCCTATACTCGCCCGGTGGTCAAGCCCACACCGTCCCGCCCACCAGACGAGGAGCTCTTGGCGCTGAGCGAGATGGTGGCGGGCTACCCGCCCCTGGACGCTCCGGTGGTCGCCCGACTGCTGGGCGAGGTGGGGTACGAGGATCTGGACCAGGACCCCCGCAGGCAACTGGTCCAGCACCACCTGTGGATGGTGCTGGAGGCGGCCACCTCGGCGGCTCGGCCGGGCACCTCGACCGCGGATCTGTTCCAGGAGGGGACGACCGCCCTGCTGAAGCTCGTCCACGGGCTGTCGCGGCACGATCCCCTGGAGCCGGCGGAGTTCCAACGGCAGGTCCGGGCGGCGGCCGATGCCGCCATCAAGGCCGCCCTCGATGAGGAGACCAGGCTTCGCGACCAGGACGAGCAGTGGGCCCGTGACGGGGAGCGGGTGTTCTCGCTTGAGGCGGAGATGCGCATCGAGACCGGCGAGTCGCCCACGGATCGGCAGCTGGCAACCAGGCTCGGGTGGGCCGAGGAGAGGGTGCGCCAGGTGCGCTTGGCGGTAGCAGAGGCCGCCGCCGCCCACGACCGAGAGCTGTTGGAGACCTTGGAGGAGATGGAGGAAGAGTGAGCGAGCTGGAAGTTCCCCTGGGAGAGACCCACCGCCACCTGGGCGCGCGCATGGTTCCGTTCGCGGGCTACGCCATGCCGATGCAGTACGTCTCCATCAAGCAGGAGCACGAAGCGGTTCGCCAACGGGCGGGGCTCTTCGACGTGTCTCACATGGGCGAGGTGACTCTGGAGGGGCCCGGGACGCTCGCCTACCTTCAGGAGCTGGTCACCAACGATGTCTCCAAGCTGGCCGTCGGCCGCGCCCTCTACAGCGTCATGTGCCGCGAGGACGGCGGCATCGTCGACGATCTGCTGGTCTACCGGGATCCGGGCGGCTACATGTGCGTCATCAACGCCGCTCGTCAGGAGCGGGATCTCGAGTGGATGCGCGACCATCTGCCCCGGACGGGGGTGGACCTGGTGGATCGTTCCCGGGAGACCTTCCTGCTGGCCATCCAAGGGCCCCGCGCGCTGGAGATCCTGGAGCCGCTGGTGGAGGAGGGATCGCCGGGCGACATCCGCTACTACCACCACCGCCCGGGTACCGTGGCCGGGGTCCCGGTCCGGATATCCCGCACGGGCTACACCGGTGAGGACGGGTTTGAGCTCTACGGGCCGGCCGAGGCCGCCGCCCTGGTGTGGGATGCGATCTATCATCGTGGCCAGCCGTTGGGACTTCTGCCGGCGGGGCTCGGTGCCCGGGACACGCTGCGCTTGGAGGCCGGCTTGCGCCTCTACGGCCAGGACATCGACGAGAGCACCGACCCCATCTCCGCAGGGTTGGGCTGGGTGGTGAAGCTCGGCAAGGGCGAATTCCTGGGAGCCCCGGCTCTGCGCCAAGCGGCGGCGGCGCCGGGGCGCGCGTTCGTCGGCCTGAGGCTGGGCCCGCGCCAGATAGCCAGGCCCCACCAGGCCATCCTCTCCTCCGGCTCCGAGGTGGGGCGGGTCACCAGTGGGTCCTACGGATTCACCGTGGGCACGGCGATCGCGATGGGCTACGTCCCCGCCGGGCTCTCCGCGCCAGGGACCGAGTTGGAGATCCGGATCAGGCAAGATCCCGAGCAGGTGGCGGCAGCGACCGTGGTCCCGCTACCTTTCTACCGTCGGCCGGGCCAGTAACGCCGGGAGGAGGACCAAGAGAGTGCCGGACCTGAGCGAGTACAGATTCACCAAGACCCACGAGTGGGTGCGGCCGACCGGCGACGGAGACGCCATGATCGGCATCACCGACAATGCCCAAGCGCAGTTGGGAGACGTCATTTTCCTGGAGCTGCCAGCGGCCGGCAACCGGCTTGAGGCGGGCTCCCGCCTGGGAGCTGTGGAGTCGGTCAAGGCGGCCAGCGACCTGTACAGCCCGGTCACCGGTGCGGTGAGCGAGGTCAACGAAGCGGTGACCTCGGCTCCCGAGCTGGTCAATCAGGAGCCTTACGAGGGCGGCTGGCTGATCAAGGTCCACTTAGACGGTCTGATTCCAGATGGCCTGATGGACGAAGCCGCCTATCTGGCCTTCGCGGACTCCGACCGGCACTGAGAGCAGGGCCGCCGGAGGGTCCGGGTGCCGGGCCCCATCGCTCCCCGCCGGGCCTCGCGCCGGCCGAGCCGCCGCGGCCCTTGATGGAGGTGGCGCGGGGGTCGGTGGCGGGCACCTCGGGGATCCATCAAGGCCCGCCCGGGCGAGGGCCCCATGCCTGCAGCAGCCGACGAGCACGCTGGTCGGGAGGTCGCGGGCGCTGCGACTAAACTTGTCCTGAACTCGCCCGCCCGCTCCTGGCCGCACAACTGAGGGACTGAGACCGATGGCATACCTGCCCAGCTCGGATCGCGACCGCCAGGAGATGCTGGCCTCCTTGGGCCTGACCGATGTCTCAGCGCTGTTCCGGGAGATCCCCGGGCACCTTCAGAACCCGGTGCTCGACCTTCCCGAGCCCTTGAGCGAGTTGGAGCTGGGGCTCGAGATGAGACGTTTGGCGGATGCCAATCGGCCGCTTTCGAAGTGGGACTGCTTCCTGGGCGCAGGCATCTACTCGCGCTTCATTCCGGCCATCGTCCCGGCCACCATCGGCCGGCCCGAGTTCTACACGGCCTACACCCCGTACCAGGCGGAGGCCAGCCAGGGCTACCTGCAGACCATCTTCGAGTTCCAGTCCTTGGTGGCCGAGCTTTACGACCTCGATGTCGCCAACGCCTCCATGTACGACGGCGCCACCGCCACCGCCGAGGGAGCGCTGCTGGCGGTGGCTCACACCGGCAGGGAGCGGATCCTGGCCTCATCGGCGCTTCACCCCGAGATCCTGGCCGTGCTGGCGACCTATGCCTCTGGAAGGGGCGCCGAACTGGACCTCATCCCGACCAGAGACGGTCTGACCGACCAGGAGGCGGCGGAGCGAGCGCTGCAGACGGGCTCCCCCACGGCCGTGGTGATCGTGCCCCAGCCGAACTTCTTCGGGCTGGTGGAGCCCGCCCGCGACCTGGTCGAACTGGCCCACCGCGCCGGGGCGCTGGCCCTGGTGGTGGCCGACCCCTTGGCCGCGGCGGTGCTGGAGCCCCCGGGCGCCCTGGGAGCGGACCTGGCCGCCGGAGATGGCCAGCAGCTGGGCATCCCCGCCCAGCTCGGAGGGCCGGCGGTGGGCCTGCTCGCCTGCCGCCAGGAGTTGGTGCGGAGGATCCCCGGTCGGTTGGTGGGGATGACCAAGGACGCTGCCGGCGGGAGAGCCTACTGCCTGACCCTGCAGACCAGAGAGCAGCACATTCGGCGCGAGCGGGCGACCTCCAACATCTGCACCAACCACGCGCTGATGGCCTTGGCCGCGACCGCCTACATGGCCAAGATGGGCGAGGCGGGCCTGCGCCGGGTGGTGGACATCTCGTACCGTCGCGCCCATGAGCTGGCCCAACGGCTCACCGCGGTGCCTGGGTTCAGGCTGGCTCACGGAGAGGCACCCTTCCTCTTCGAGTTCGTGCTGGAGTGCCCGGGGGACGCCGGCGCCTGGGCGGGGCGGCTGGCGGAGCGGGGGATCCTGGGCGGGTTGCCGCTGGGGAGGTTCGACCCCACCAGGGCCAATCAGCTCCTGGTTTGCGCGACCGAGACCACCTCCCCTCAGGCGATCGAGAGATACGAGCAAGCGGCCAGGGAGCTCGCCCAGGCCCCTGCCGCAGCTGGAGTCCGCTCTTGACCGCGACGGCCCCGTCCTGGACCGAAGAGGAGCCGCTCATATTCGAGCTGGCCGAGGAGATGGGCGAGGGGCCGCGGCTGCCGGCGCCCGGGGTCATGGCCGGCGGGCTGGCTGAGGGGTTGCCCGGCGGCCTTGGCCGCACCACCACGGCTCGGATCCCGGCCGTGAGCGAGCCCGAGCTGGCCCGGCATTTCGGGCGACTTGCCCGGCGCAACCACAACCTGCAACAGGGGGCCTACCCGCTGGGGTCGTGCACCATGAAATACAACCCGGCCGTCAACGAGCAGGTGGCGGCCCTGGACGGCTTGAGCGATATTCACCCCTGGCAGCCGGAGGAGTCCATCCAGGGTGCGCTCGAGCTGATGTGGACCCTGGAACGGTACCTCTGCCAGATCACCGGCATGAGCGCGGTGTCCCTGCAGCCGGCGGCCGGTGCCCACGGCGAGTGGACGGGACTGCGGATGATCCAGGCCTACCACCGCAGCCGAGAGGACCGTGAGCGGCGCTGCGTCATCATCCCCGACACCGCCCACGGCACCAATCCCGCCAGCGCGGCGCAGTGCGGGTTCTCGGTGCTGACGGTGAGGAGCGCCGGCGACGGGACGGTCGATCTGGACGACCTCCGGGCCAAGCTCGGTCCGCAGGTGGCCGCGGTCATGCTCACCAACCCCAACACCCTCGGGATCTTCGAGCGCAACATTGAGGAGATGGCGCGCATGGCCCACGAGGCTGGCGCGCTGGTGTACTACGACGGCGCCAACCTCAATGCCCTGGTGGGGGTGGCCCGGCCCGGCGACATGGGCTTCGACGTGGTCCATCTCAACCTGCACAAGACCTTCTCCACCCCCCACGGGGGTGGGGGTCCAGGAGCCGGACCGGTGGGGGTGAGCGCCGAGCTGGAACGGTATCTGCCGGTGCCGCGGGTGGTCTTGAAGGAGGGCCGGTACGCTCTGGACCACGACCGGCCGGAGAGCATTGGGAGGGTCCGCTCCTTCTACGGCAACTTCGGCATGCTGGTGCGGGCCTACGCCTACATTCGCGCTTACGGGAATGAGATCGGCCAAGTCGCCCGCGACGCGGTGCTCAACGCCCGCTACCTGCGTCGGCTCCTCCGTGACCGCCTGCCCACCTTTGTCGACACCGACAGCTTCCACGAGTTCGTGGCGACCCCCAAGCGGTCGGGTCGAGGCGAGCTGCGGGCCCTCGACATCGCCAAGCGCATGATCGACCACGGGGTCTACCCTCCCACCGTCTACTTCCCGATAACCGTGCCTGAGGCGATGATGTTCGAGCCCACCGAAACCGAGTCGAAGCGCTCCCTGGACGCCCTGGCCGAGATCGTGCTGTCGATCCTGGACGAGGGTGAACGGGATCCGGAGGTGCTCCGCAGTGCCCCGCACAACGCACCGGTGCAAAGGGTCGACGAGGTGACTGCGGCGCGCAAGCCCATCCTCCGGTGGCGGGCGCCCGGGCCCGGCTGACGATGGATGCCGCCGACCGCCTGGTGCTGCTCGACCTGATGCGCCTGCGCGCCTTTCAGGTGGGGGACTTCCTCCTCACCAGCGGCCGGCGGAGCTCCTACTACTTCGACGGCCGCCTGGTCACTCTGGACCCGGTCGGGGCGCTGCTCATCGGTCGTGAGATGGCGGCCTGGGCTCGCGAGGACAACGTCTCAAAGGTGGGCGGCCCGACCCTCGGGGCCGACCCGATGGTGGCCGCCATCGCCTGTTGCAGTGCTCTGGACGAGGGCGGCCTGGTGGGGGCGTTCATCGTGCGCAAGCAAACCAAAGAGCACGGCGCGGGCGGAGAGTTCGCCGGTCCCGCCCCCGCGCGCGGAGAGCGGGTCGCCCTGGTGGACGATGCGCTGACCACCGGCGGATCTCTGCTCCAGGCCGCCCAGACGGTCGCCGCGACCGGGGCCGAGATCACCTGCGTGTACACGCTCCTGGACCGCGAGGAAGGGGGGCGGGAGCGGCTCCAGGAGGCCGGGTACCGGGTGCGGTCGATCTTCGTGCGCTCGGATCTGTTGGCGGCACCGGTTCAGGCCGGCTGAGGCCAGTCCGCCAGCCTTGGGGATCAGCAAGTGGTGGCGGGGCTCAGCCCTTGCGCTAGCGCTGCTGTCGACCGCATTGCTCAGCTCCTGCGGGGGCGGGTCGACCACAGCGTCCCAGGCGGTGAGGGATCTGGTGGCCGGGCTCCCGGTTACGCCGCACGCCAAGCCGCTCAAGTCAGGCATCGACAGCTGCACTCCCGACGGCGGTTTCTACATCGACCAGACCAGGATCTCCTTCTACTACATGCGGCTGGTGCCCCTCCGCGACATCCTCCCCCTGCTGCCGGCCCCGGAGCGGCGGAACGCGACCAGCCTCGCCTCTTTGGGCAAGCTGCTGGAGGTGGTCGCCCTGGCCTCCAATCCGGGGGCGGCGACCTGTGGGATCGGCCTCACCCAGACCGTGCTCGAGACCGCCGCCCAGTTCGGGGGCACCAACAACCTGGACCCCTCGAGGCGTCTGAGCTCTCTGCAGCAGACCTACTACCAGCCGATCCGTCCGATTCTGGAGCTGGCCAGCAGCCGGCTCTCGGTCTGTTCCGCCGACATCAACCCCGGTGCCAAGGTCTGGCTGCTGGCGGTCTTTCCGCCCGTCAGGACCTCAATCCCCATAGCGGTGGTCAACCCCTCGCCGCCCTTCGGCTTCTATCTACCCCTCAACCACGGTGCCTTACCCGCCGCCCCCCCCGCCACCCTCTACTCAGAGGATGTCGACCGCTGCCTGCAGATCCTGAACGCGGGCTGACGGCGCGCGGTACGCTAACCGGGACGCTGGCCGCCCTCGGGATCCCCCGGTCGGCCCGCCGGTCCGTACAAGCTGGGGGTGGAGAACAGTTGCTCGTACGACGTGCTATGGTTGGTACTGGTGAGCTTCACGGAGTGGTAGCCACTGCACAAGATCTCCGTGACTGGCCGGACGTGGCCAGCCCAAGCGGTGTAGTTGACGCCGCGGCCCCGCCCGCCGGTGAAAGCAGCTACGGCCAGGACGCTGGATCGTCCGGCGCCGTGGGAGGGAGCGTAAGACCAGAGCCACTGGCTCGGGCGGCGCCCGATGAGGCCAAGACCTGTAAGGGAACCCCGAGAAGGGGTGCCACAGGAGTGCGCTAATGGGTTTCACTCTGCGGCAACGGCTGGCATGGCCCTGGAATCCGGGATGAATCTACCCGAACTCCATCCCGCGGCCGATCTCGGGCCTCCTTGGGAGTACCCCATGACCGGCGAGCTGCGAGAGCTCTCCATCGAGAGTCGGCTCCTGCGCGACAACCCGCTGGGGGATCCCTCTCGCCGGCCGCTCTACGTGTACCTGCCGCCCCAGTACCGGCGGGCGCAGGAGCGGAGATTCCCGAGCATATACGTGCTCCAGGGGATGACCGGCCAGCTCGACATGTGGCGCAACCGCACCGCCTTCCGCCGCCACCCGCTGGAGCTCTACGACCAGCTCTTCAGCGACCCCACGGTGCCGCCCGCGATCCTGGTCTTCGTCGACTGCTGGACCAGTCTGGGCGGAAGCCAGTTCCTCGACTCCCCGGGGACCGGCCGCTACCACAGCTACCTCTGCGACGAGGTGGTCCCCGCTGTCGACCTCGCCTTTCGCACCCTGGCCGACCGCGACCATCGCGGGGTCGCCGGCAAGTCCAGCGGGGGCTACGGGGCGATGGTCACCCCGCTACTCCGCCCCGACCTCTTCTCGGGGCTGGCCAGCCATGCCGGAGACGCTCTCTTCGAGTACTGCTACCTGCCCGAGTTCCCGCAGACGGTGCGTGTCCTGCGAGACCACTATGCGGGCTCCTTCCGGCAGTTCTGGGAGGACTTCCGGGCCCGGCCCGGACAGTCTCTTCCCACCGACCATACCCTCATCAACAGCTACTGCATGGCGGCCTGCTACTCCGCCCAGGAGGACGGCACCCCGGAGCTGCCCTTCTCCGAAGCGACCGGGGAGATGCGTCCCGCGGTCTGGGACAGGTGGCTGGAGTGGGACCCGGTCCGGCTGGCGGCCAGCCGCCCGGGGGCCGCCAGGGAGCTGAAGGCGGTGTACCTGGACGGCGGCCGCTCCGACGAATTCCACCTGGAGGTAGGGGCGGTGGCGTTCAGGGCGGCGCTGGAGCGGCTCGGCGTTCAGGGGATCCGGCTCGAGCTCTTCGAGGGGGGCCACGCAGGGATCGAGTACCGCTACCCGATCGGGATCCGCCACCTCGCCGAGGCCTTCAGTCGGGATCTGTGAGCGGGGCCGCCGGCCCGCTCATTGCCTCTTGGTGTAGTCGTGGAAACCGCGACCGGTCTTGCGCCCCAGGCGGCCCGCCTCCACCATCCGCTCCAGCAGCGGGCTGGGGGCGTACCGGGAGTCGTGGAGGCCCTGGTGCATCACCCGGCAGATGCCCAGGATCACGTCCAGGCCGATGAAGTCGGCCAGCTCCAGTGGGCCCATGGGGTGGCGAAACCCCAGCTTGGCCACCTGGTCGATGTCCGCAGCGCTGCCGACTCCCTCCTGGAGCGCCTGCATGGCCTCGTTCAGGAAGGGGATCAGGATGCGATTGCCGATGAAGCCCGGGGTGTCCGCGGAGCCGACCGGCACCTTGCCCATCTCCCCGGCGAGCGCCTCGATCCGTCGGTAGGTCTCCTCTGACGTGAGCAGTCCTCGCACCAGCTCCACCAGCTCCATCACGGGCACCGGGCTGTAGAAGTGCATCCCCATGAATCGCTCTGGGCGCTGGGTGGCCGCTGCCAGGCGGGTGATGGGTATCGAGCTGGTGTTGCTCGTGAAGACGACCTGGTCTGGGCAGTGGCGCTCCATCTCCTCCCAGAAGGCCAACTTGACCTCCAGCTGCTCCGAGATCGCCTCTATGACCAGGTCGACCGCGGCGGCGTCGCCGGCTCCCGCGACCGCCAGTAGCCGGGAGGATGCCTGGGCCGCCTGGCCCGTCCCCATCTTGCCCTGCTGCTCGGCGCGCTGGAGGCGCTCGACGATGCGAGCCGTGGCGGCCGGTGCCGCTCCGGCGACGGAGTCGTACAGGCGCACCTCCAGTCCGCTCGCCGCCGCCGTCTGGGCGATTCCAGAGCCCATCAGCCCGGCTCCGGCCACGAACACCGACCTGATCCCCGACTCGTTCACTCGCCACCTCCCTGATTGCCGGCCCCGGGCTCGGTCGGGGTGGTCGGCGTCGACTGATCGCCGCTGGGGCGAGGGCCACGGCGGCGATGGCGTCCTCGTCGGTGGCTCGGAGCGGCCTGGCCCTCCGGCGAGGGCGGCGGGCTCACCCCCCCTTCCGCGGTCGGCTGCGCAGGGGTCCCGAACGGCCGGCGGCGGCGCCTCCGGCGCCGCCGCGGAGGCACACCATCGGGGTTCTGCTGACCCTGTCCGCCCACGCTCGGGCTGGTTCCCGTCGCCGGCGCGGCGGTCCCGGGAAGGAGGGGGCGGCGCCGGCGCCGGCGATGCCTCCGCGGCAGCCCGTCGCCCGCCTGGTCGGCGCCCGGGACCGGGTGGCGGGGCTGGGCGCGCCCGCGCCGGCCGCCCAACAGGTCGGTGGCCCTCAGGTACCCGCCGCACGCCATGGCGGCTTCCACCAGCCGGCCGTACATGGTCTCCTCTCCCGCCCGCAGGGTGGTGGCGTCGCCGACGCAGACCACCAGGTGGCGGGCCCGCGAGATCGCCACGTTGAGGCGGTTGGGGACCCTCAGGAAACCAATCCTGCCGCGCTCGTTGCTGCGCACCAGGGAGATGACCACCATGTCCTCCTCCCGGCCCTCGAACGAGTCGACGGTGTCGATGCGGACCGGGCGCCGGAAGTGCCGCCGGCTCAGGGAGTGGCGGAGATGGTCGACCTGGTCGGCATACATGGCGATGACGGCCAGCGAGAGGGATGGGTCCACCCGCTCATCCAGCAGGCGCACCACCTGGGCGCAGACCTTGACCTCGGCGTCGTTGCGCAACGCTCCGCCGGCCCCCCGCCGCTCGCGGCCGCCGCGCATCCCGGTGGTGTCGACCATGTGGAGCGCGACCGGGAAGGGCCGCCTGGTGACGTACTGGTAGTCCAGCACCTCGGGAGCGTTCTCCAGGAGATTGTCGTAGGAGGCGGCGCTGATGTACTGAGAGATCTCCGGATGCATCCGGTGCTGCTCGACCAGGAGGCAGCGGGCGGCATCGGGCACGCCCCCATCCCAGCAGCGCTCGAAGAGGCTGGTGTCGACGATCTCCTCCAGGTCGGGGTGATCGTCCACGATCTGATAGATGGCATCGTCCTCAACCGGGGGGAGCTGCTTGTGGTCACCCACCAGGACGACCGCCGCGCCCAGCCGCAGGCAGGGCAGCGCCTCGTCGATCCGGGCCTTGTTCGCCTCGTCGAGGATCACCAGGTCGAAGGTCTCGTCGGTGGTGATGGAGGAGGTGGCGGCGGTGGCACAGGTGGCGAAGAAGAGGTTGGCCGTCACCAGCCTGTCGTCATCCTCGTCCTCCACCCGGAACGCATCCACGGCGGGGTGGACGCGCTCCGCCTTGGCGACCCGCACCGCCCTCAGCCCGGGGGTCCCCACCAGCCGCTCGAGGGCGTTGTCGACCGCGAGGTTGCTGTGGGAGCAGACGAGGATCCGCTCCGCCGGGCGCTCCCTGATGCGGTGCTTGATCGCTTCCACTATGACCGTGGTCTTGCCGGTCCCAGGAGGTCCCTGGATCAGCGCCGCCTGGCCGGGATCCAGGGCCACCATGATCCCGATGGCTCGATCCTGGGCGGCGTTGCTCATCATCCCGGGTGTGACCCAGTCGCCCCGGGGCGCGGCGGCTGGCGCGTAGACAGAGGTCGGGTCGATGAGGAGCTGGGCCAGCAGCAGGCTGCGGGACTCCCCCCCGGCGATGGATGCCAGGGTGCTGCGCTTGGCCGAATAGAGCTGCTTGTTGAACGAAGGGGTGATCCAGCCGGCCTCTCCGGCGGTCTCGTACCCCTTGCAGGCCACCTCTACGATGCGGCGCCGGTGGTCGATCCGGGTCACCCGGCCCAGGTAGTGGGGCTCGTCCTCAGGCTCGATCATCACCGCCGCGTCCACGCTGAGGGTTATCTGGTGCTCCTTGGGGACCGAGAACTCCAGCCGCCCCGCCTCCTGACGGTGGCGGTCCTCCTCGGTGAACTCGCGGCCGCAGGAGGGGCAGGTCTGATCTCGATCCGGGCGCCAGAGACCGCGGCAGCCGCGGCACCGCCACAGCTCGACCACGCTCTCGAACGGAGTCCTCTGGGTGGCCGCCCGCCCCCGCTCGGCCTGCTCCAGGCCGTCGACCAGCGCCAGGGTCTGGAGCAGGATGCGGTCCGGCTCCTTGGCGCCGCGCGCCAGCTTGGCCAGGTTGAGCAGGTGGAAGGTGTCAGTGGCCGCCCCCTCCTTCGAGGACACCAGCGGATGCGGGCAGCGCACCCGGATGGCCCCCCGGATCTGGCCGTCGCGGTCGGGTGGGGCGGGATGCACAGAATCTACCCGCAGCGCCATGTGGTCGCGGCCGGCGCGGGCCTTCTTGATCGGCGCGCACGAAACGTCGAGCCCGGGCAGGAGCAGGGTCACAGCCGGGGTCTCGCCGGCTCCGGCCACGACCACGAAGTCATCCAGGGACCCGATCTGTTCCGCGAAGTGGCTGCGGGCGTCGCCGTTCTCGCGCCCGTTGAGGGCCTCCAGGAACGACATCGCTTCCGAGCCCTCGGGCACCACTAGGTGAAGCTGTTCGAGGGTCAGGTTGGGGGGCGTCAGAGCGCCGCTTCCTCCGAGGGAATCCGCCTATTCAAAAAGAGCCCTGTGGGCTTGTGGGTGAAGGTCCCGCGGGCGAGGTGCAATCGTTCACCCGGAGCCTGATGTCAGCGGGTCCGGCCGCGTTCGGCGGACCGCTTGCTCCGTACAAGATACCGCGACTGAGGCCCGCGCGTGCGCCGGAAGCCGCCAGGGGGCCAGATGGAAGTGGCTCTTCCACCGCCGGATGCTGCCTCCAGGTGGCGATCCATGGTCCCGGCGGCAGCGCTCCGGGACGCGGACGGCCAGAATGGAAGCGACGGGCGCCCACCGCTGCGGCCCGTCGCGGAGCGGATGGTGGGCCGATCCCACCTTTGGAGTGGCACCTATGCTGAGACCGGCGACGGCGCAGTTTTCGGAGGGGTGATGATGAGCGATTCCGGGGCCCTCTCGGCGGTCATGGAGCTCCCGCCGCGAGCGGGCTCGCGGCCCAGGACCACCCCCACGAACCCTCACACCCAGTTGGACCAGCAGCCACAGGACTCCGGCGTACGCGCCCGGCTGGTGGCGGCCCTGTCCCGGCTGCCCAACACCCGGTGGGGTCCGAGCGCCATCTCCGTGCCCGGAGCCGAGGCGCTGTTCCTGGAGGAGGACGCCGGCGACGGTCCCGCCGACGCCTTCCTCATCGGGCGGGAGTTTGCCCACCTGCATCCGGCTCCGGACTTCAGCCTCCACGCCATGCTTCCTCCCGGGCTGGCCGACATCCTGGTGGAGCGGGGGTGGGCGGAGCCACACCCGGTCGCGCGCATGGGGCTCATTCCCCCCAACGCGGTGATGATCTACGCCCCCCGGGACGACCGGGAGCGCGCCCTGGTCGAAGCGGTGGTGACGGCTTCTCACCACTACGCCTCCGGGACCACGGGCTGAGGGGTACGCGATGACGGCTGGACGTCCGGTCCCACGACCGGCAACCGTCGGCGGGAGCTCTCTCCCCCTGTCCTCCCCGAGCGCGGAACTCGGGGGAGCTCGGTCGCGTTGCGCCCGCCGCCACCGCCGATCCGGCGGCGAAGAACCCCGCCATCCGCATGGCTCCGCCCCGATCTGAGCGGCTGGATCCTTGGCCCACCTCGATCTCGCCCACGTGAGCTACCGCCTCCAGGATGGCCGCGAGCTCTTGCGGGATGTCTCCTTCCGTGTCGGCGAGGGATCGCGCACCGCCCTGATCGGGCCCAACGGTGGGGGCAAGACCACGCTGACGCGCCTCATCGAAGGTGAGATCCAGCCCACCGCCGGCGCCATCAGCGTGGGCGGCCCGTTGGCGGTGATGCGCCAGTCGATTGGCCGGGATTCAGGAGCAGCCTCGGTCCGCAGTCTGCTCGCTTCCACTCAGCCGTCCCACGTTCGCCGGGCCGCCCAGGGGCTCCTGGAAGCGGAGGTGGCGATGGCGCAGCTGGGGACCGAGCCCAGCCAGATGGCCTTCGCCCAGGCGGTCGCTGACTGGGCTGATGTGGGCGGGTATCAGGTAGAAGCGCTGTGGGACGAGTGCTGTGCGGTCGCGCTCGGCCAGCCCCTGGACGAGGCCGAGCGTCGGGCTGCGGGCACCCTGTCCGGGGGCGAGCAGAAGCGGTTGGTTCTGGAGGCTCTGCTCCGAGGGGAAGCGCCGTTGCTGCTGCTCGACGAGCCCGACAACTTCCTGGACGTGCCCGCCAAGCGCTGGCTGGAGGCGCGCCTGCTGGCGACCAACAAGACGGTCCTGCTGATCTCGCACGACCGCGAGCTGCTGGCGCGGTGCGCCCAGCGCATCGTGACCTTGGAGGACGGAGTCTGCTGGGTCCACGGAGAGTCCTTCGCGGAGTACCCGCAGGCCCGCCATGATCGCCACCAACGTCAGGGCGAGGTCCTCCGACGCTGGACAGAGGAGCGTGAGCGGCTCCGCAGCCTGGTGCGCACGCTTCGCGAGCAGGCGCGCATCTCCGAGGCCCTCGCGTCGCGGTACCACGCCGCCGAAACCCGCTTGCGCCACTTTGAGGAGGCGGGGCCACCACCCGCCCCGCCGCGTTCCCAGGCGGTACAGATGAGGCTCGGCGGCGGCCGCACGGGGGTCCGGGCGCTCGTCTGCGAGCAGCTGGAACTCCCCGGGCTGATCCGGCCGTTCGACCTGGAGGTGTTCTTCGGGGAGCGAGTCGCGGTTCTGGGCGCCAACGGCACTGGCAAGTCCCGCTTTCTCGAGCTGCTGGCGCAGGGCGGAGCCGCCCCGAACCAGGCCGAGACGGGTGACCGCCCGGCTTGGTCCGGCTCGTGTCGCCTGGGGGCCCGGGTTGTTCCCGGCTACTTTGCCCAGAGCTTCGATGTGAGGGCTCCCGGGGCAGGGCGGACCCTGTCGGGAATACTCGCCGAGGACTGCTCCCTCGGTCGCGGGGCCCGCATGTCGGCCCTACGCAGGTACGAGCTCGACGCGCAGGCGGACCAACTCCTCGAGACCCTCTCGGGTGGGCAGAAGGCCCGTTTTGAGATCCTTCGGCTCGAGCTCAGCGGGGCCACCATGCTGGTGCTTGACGAGCCCACCGGCAACCTCGACCTGGTGAGCGCCCAGGCCCTCGAGGATGGTCTGCGGGACTTCCGAGGGACCGTGGTCGCGGTGACCCACGACCGTTGGTTCGCGCGCCCCTTCACCCGCTTTGTCGTCTTCGACCAGGACAGCACGGTGTGTGAGGCGAGCGAGGCACGCTGGGACCTGGCCAAGGGCCACCAGCGGCCAGGAGCTCCGGCACGCCTGAACCACCCTCCGCCCCGATTCGATTGACGAGCCCGCGAGTGGCGCTGCCCGGGTTGCCGAGGACGGCAAGCTCACCTTCAGGGGAACGGCCTCCATCGTTCGTGTCATCGACGGGTGAACCCCTGCGGAAGGCTTGCGAGTTGAACAGAAGCTGAGCCACGCCCGCTTCGTGTTCCTCGCTGACCCCCGAGACGCCGTGACCGGCGCCGTGGCAAGCTATGCCGCCTCCGTTGGGACCGAGCCGCCATTCGGGTCCATCGCACCCCTGCCGACGTTCGATCGACGATTGTCCCTCCACTCGGTCCCGATGCTTTGGTTCGGCGGGCACACGCCGACCTCGACGCGATGGGCCCGGAGCCAGACCAGCCCGGTCGGGTGAAGCGGCAGCGGCATGGGTCCGCCGCGAGGTGAACTCCACCAGGAGTACGCGAACACCCTCTGGGAAGAGCTTGGATCGCTGGCTGGGGGACACCGCGCGGCTACCAGTGGAAGCGGAGCGTCCGGACAGCGTCCGGACGCTGTATGCTGTCGGCCATGGCCAACGCAGCCGTCCGTCCCCCGAGGCGCCATCGATTGGAGGTGCGAGTGACCCCTGAGCAGGACGCTCTTATTCGCCAAGCTGCGGACCTGGAAGCCGCCACCGTCACAGCATTCGTGCTCGACACGGTGACCGCCCATGCGGCGACCGTGATCGAGCAGCGCCGGGATCTCGTGCTGTCGAACCAAGCCTTTGACCGGTTCATCACCGAGCTGGACAAACCGCCAGCGGCGGTGCCACAGCTGTCCGCCCTTTTTAGGCGCAACCCCGAGCTGCCAGGCGCGTGAGCCCGCGGCGCCTCGAACGACTCGCCGCCCACCACGACCTTTCGGAGTTCCGATCCGGCAACCGGAGCCTCGACTCCTGGCTTCGCGATCACGCCTTGGCCTCTCAGCAGATGGATTCCGCTCGAACGTTTCTGCTCATCGAGGAAATCCACATCCTCGGGTACTTCAGCCTCACCATGGGGTCGGTGCGGCGCTCGGAGGCGCCACCCTCACTCGTGCGCGGGCTACCTGGCCATCCCACCGGTATGGTCCTCCTCGCTCGGCTGGCTGTGAACGCTGACCATCAAGGCCAGGGGCTTGGCGGCTTGCTTCTCGCCGAGGCGCTCCGCATGGCCGTCGTGGCCGGCGAAGCAGCTGCGGCTCGTCTCGTGGTGGTGGACGCCATCGACGCAGCGACAGTGCGCTTCTACGCGTATCACGGCTTCCTTGCCGTCCCCGAGCACCCTCTCCGGCTCTACCGCCGGATGAAAGACATCCGGCTCAGCGTCTCTGCAACTCTAAGCGACTCTAAGCGGGGCGTAGCCGAGCGCCTTGGGACCGAAGTCGCCACGAGGGACGACTGCGGTGGCATGGACGTTGCGGTGGAAGCCGCGCCCGAGGGACACCCAT
>JAJYPP010000047.1 GCA_021795235.1 bacterium | reverse complement strand
AGGCCCCCCCTCAGCTCGCAGGTCGTCTCCAACTCGTTGTGCCCCAGCACCTCGCTCCCCCCCTAAGAACAGCCCGCCAGAACTGGTGTTCCCGCTTGAGGACCCACATCTATACCTCAAGACCCGTTTTCTCACGACGGCGTCCTTCACATTCGCCGGGCGGCGCCGGGGCGCTGTCTTGATCGCCCGCTCAGCCTTGGCGGCCAGGTCGCGATAGAGCTGATCGGACACCCCTGCGGCCTGTTTCACCATGTTGGCCTTGGCGTCGTAGCCGAACACGAAGCGCACGCCGTCGGCGTCCCAGCGGTCGAACTCGGTGGTAAGGGAGAAGTCGGTGTCGCCCCGCAGCAAGATGGCTTTGAACCCGCCCTTGCGGCAAAGCGCGATCGCCCGGTCATAAAGGGGGATCACGCCCTCATGGGAGGGCCGGTTGGCGCCCCGGGAGGACAGGTACAGTGGCTCTTTGGTGTTGGCGAGGGAGACCACCAGGTCCGAGTAGCCCCAGGTACCCTTGTAGGAGATGTCCATCCCCTCTTTGCACTCGCCGTCGGTTTCCACGATGGAGGCGTCCGCGTCGATGCGGGCGACCTCCTTGAAGAAGGAGGCAGGCTGGGTGGCCCAGACCTTGAGGCGGGCGGCGTTGATCTTGGAGGTCCATGATGTGGCTCTCCGTAAAGCGTCGGCAGAAGTCTCCCGCGGTGGTCGGGTCCGGCAGGGCGGGCACGCCCAGGGCGTCCAAGAACACCGCGTCGTTACGTCGCAGCTCGATGTCCTCCAGGCGCTGCCCGCCACAGAGGGCGTTGTAGGCGATGTTGAGCACGTGGTCGGACTCGTGGTAGGGCTTGTGGATCTTCAGCAGCTGGAGCGCGGAGTCGATCTCTTCGGCCAGGCCGGCGCGCTTGACCACCTTGGCGATCATGCCCATGCCGCCATGTGCGATCCCCTTGGCGCGCTCGGAGAGCTCGTAGGCGATGTTCGCCCGGCCGAGCAGCGGGCCGGCCATGTTGAGGGTGACCGCTTCCTTGAGCCTTTCCCGGATGGCCGCCGCCTCGCTCGCCAGTTTGCGCCGCCGCTTCGCCTTGGACTCGCTCATAGCGTCTCCTGCTCAGTCATAAGACCAGACCAGTATACTGGTCTGGCGTCATGATGTGCAAGCATAAGCCCGAAAGAGACTGAGGCGAGATGACCAGTGAGGCTGAGCTCGTCCGGCGCATCGAGCGCATCAAAGCAGACTTGGCGCACCTGGGCGACCTGCGCCCGGGAACGTTATCAATGAACTACAACGTCTGCGGAACCCCCAACTGCCGGTGCAAGGCTGACCCCCCGCAGAAGCACGGCCCCTACTACCATCTGAGCTACACCCGCTACGGCAAGAGTCGATCGGAGGCCGTCCACCCCGAGCACCTCGTCCAGGTACGCGCCCAAACCCGCAATTACCAGAAGTTCCAGGTCCTCATCGACCAGTGGCTCGATGCCTCCATCGAGCTCGACCGCCTGCGGCGCCTCGGCAACCCCCCAGCCCCCCGCAGCCGGCGGACGACCTGATGGCCCTTCACTCCAAAACACCCCCGCGCGGCTCCGGCTCTCCGCCTGGTTTGCTTGGAAAACCCCCGAAACACAAGGCTTTCCTGACATCCCCCCGCCCTATCCGGTCGCCCCTACGCTTGTCTTAGGGCTAGGGCCGCCTGGGCCGCTCGCACGACGCTCTGCTCGAGCTTGGTCCCCTTGATCGGAGGCCCCGTCGGCCCCGGCACCTCTTTCGCCGTCATCACGCCTCCTCAATGCGAAGCAGACAGGGCTCCATCCGCCCGGCGGCGTCGGCCATGGTCTGTTCAGCGCTCACCCGGGCAACCCCGTCATCGGCTCGCCGGCCGCGCTCCACCGGAAGTTCCGGCGCAGGCGACGCAGCGGGTGGCCCATGGCAGGGCGGCCAGCCTTCCTTCGGGGATGGGCCCACCGCATGCCTCGCAGAGCCCGTAGGCGCCCTCCTCGATGCGCAGCAGAGCGGCCCTCACCTGCTCGACCAGCATCTCCACCTGCTCAGCGGCACGGGCCCTGGTCAGCTGGTCGGTCACCTGGGCGATGTGGTCGCCGGCACGCTTGCCGTACTGCACCTGCGCGCCCGGCTCGCTGGGCCGGGCGTTGAGCGTCTCCAGCTCGGCCTCCAAGTCGGCCAGCCGGGCCAGAAGAGCTGAGGCGGCATCCTGAGCGTCGACGGGTGGCGGTGGCACGGCTGCCCTCGAATGTGCCCGTGTGGGGCGGGGGGGCGCTCAAAGAGCGATGTCGGTACGGTAACGCATCCCCTGGAAGTGGATCAGAGAGATCCCCGAGTACGCTTGGTGGCGGGCGGCGGCCAGGTCCCGGCCGGTGGCCACGCAGATCAGAACCCGGCCGCCCGCGACTTCCGGGCCTCCCCCCTTCCCCTTCCTGGTTCCCATGTGGAAGACCCTGCAGCCCAGGGCCTCGGCCCGCTCCACCCCCTCGATCCCCCCGCCGGGCACAACCGCCTGCGGGTAGGGCTCTCGGACCGCCACCACCCCGACCGCCGCCCGCTCCATCTGGGTCGGCTGGGGGGATCGCAGCTCCCCCCGGGCCGCCTCCCACAGGCAGGGGACCAGGTCCGAGAGAGTGGGAAGCAGAACCTCCGCCTCGGGATCACCGAAGCGCGCGTTGAACTCCAGGACCGAGATCACCCCGGCTTGCACCATGCAGCCGACATAGAGGCAGCCCCGGTACGGCCGCCCCAGGCGGGCCATCTCCAGCAGCACCGGCTCCACTATCTCCTGCTGGACCCGGCGGTTGAGGACCTGTGGGTCAACGCCCGAGGGCGGGGTGAACCCGCCCATCCCCCCTGTGTTCTCGCCTTGATCCTGGTCCAGGGCCCGCTTGTAGTCACGAGCTGGCGGCAACATCACGGCCCTGGTCCCGTCGCAGACGGCAAAGCACGAGACCTCCTCCCCCGAGAGCACCTCCTCCACCAGAACCGCCCGGCCGGCCTCCCCAAGCTCACCATCGACCATCAGCCGCCGGACCACGGCCTGCGCCTCCTCTGGCCCGGAGCAGACGAAGGCCCCCTTGCCCAGCGCCAGCCCATCGGCCTTGACCACGACCGGCCCCTCCCTGGAGCCCAGGTGCTCCAGCGCCAAGGCCGGGTCGCGAAAGACCACGAACGGAGCGGTCGGGATCGCAAGCCTCAGCAGCAGCTCCTTGGCGAAGGACTTGCTGGTCTCCAGCTCTCCCGCGGCCCGGCTGGGGCCGAAGCAGGGGATCCCCGATTCCACCAGGGCATCCCCGACCCCCGCCGCGATCGCCTGGTCGGGGCCCAGCACCACCAGCCCGATCCGCTCCTCCTGCGCCAGCCGCACCAGCCCTGAGGCGTCGGTCGCCTCGACCGGGACGTTTCTGGCGACCTCTGCCGACCCGCCGTTGCCGGGGGCGCAGAGGACCTCCTCCACCAGCGGGCTCCTGCCACAGGCCCAGGCCAGCGCGTGCTCCCTGCCCCCACCTCCCACTACCAGGACCCGCAGTGGGCTGGCGATCACTCCCACTCGATGGTGGAGGGCGGCTTGCTGCTGATGTCGTAGACGACCCGGTTCACCCCCGGCACCTCGTTGACTATCCGCCGGCTGATGTCGGAGAGGACGTCGTACGGGACCCTGGCCCAGTCCGCGGTCATGCCGTCGTCGGAGGTCACGATCCTGACCGCCACCACATTCTGGTAGGTGCGGTAGTCGCCCATCACGCCCACGCTGCTGACCGGGGTCAGGATCGCGAAGCTCTGCCAGACCTTGGAGTACAGCCCGCTGCGCTTGATCTCGTCGATCACGACCCAGTCCGCGCCGCGCACCACCTCCAGCCGCTCCTTGGTCACCTCCCCGATCACCCGGATCGCCAGCCCCGGTCCGGGGAAGGGCTGGCGCATCACCATGTCCTCTGGCAGCTCCATGGCCCGGCCCACCTTTCTCACCTCGTCCTTGAAGAGGTAGCGCAAGGGCTCGACCAGCTGGAAGGTCATCCCCTTGGGCAGGCCGCCGACGTTGTGGTGGGTCTTGATGGTGCGGGCGCCGAAGGTGTCCTGGGAGGTCGACTCGATGACATCGGGGTAGAGGGTTCCCTGGGCCAGGAAGGGGACATCGCCCAGGCGCTTGGTCTCCTCTTCGAAGCAGGAGATGAACTCCCGGCCCACGATCCTGCGCTTCTCCTCGGGGTCCACGATCCCTGCCAGCGCCCGCAGGAACCGCTCCTCGGCCTCCACCCTGACTATCTTCATCCTCATGTTCCGGGTCAGGACATCGATCACCCGGTCGGCCTCCCCCCGCCGCAAGAGCCCGTTGTCGACGAAGACGCAGGTGAGCTGGTCCCCGATCGCGCGATGCACCAGGGTCGCCGCCACCGCCGAGTCCACCCCTCCGGAGAGGGCGCATATCACCGGCCGATCTCCCACCCGGTGGCGGATCTCGGCCACCGCCTGCTCCACGAAGCCGTGCTCCTCCCAGGTCCCCTGGCAGGAGCAGGTCTCATACAGAAAGTTGCGGAGCATCTGCGACCCCTGAGGGGTGTGGGCCACCTCGGGGTGGAACTGGATCCCCACGTTCCCTCCCGGTCCGGCCATGGCCGCCACCGGACTGTTGGCGGTGTGGGCCACCACGCGGTAGCCGGGGGGCAGCTGCTCGATGATGTCGCCGTGGCTCATCCAGACCGGCAGGCTGGGGGCGAGCCCGGTGAAGATCCCCTCCTCGCTGTCGACCAGGACGAAGGCCGGGCCGTACTCGCGCTGCTGGGCGGGGCGGACCCTGCCCCCCTGGTCGTGGGCCAGCAGCTGCATCCCGTAGCAGATCCCGAGGATGGGAACCCCCAGCGAGTAGATGCCCGGGTCGGGACGCAGCGCGTCCTGGGCGTAGACGCTGGCGGGACCGCCGCTGAGGATGAGCCCCCTGGGTGACTGACGGGCGAGCTCCGCGGCGGGGGTCGTCCCCGGCCACAGCTCGCAGTAGACCCCCTGCTCGCGGATGCGCCGGGCGATCAGCTGGCTGTACTGGGAGCCGAAGTCCAGGACCAGCACCCTCTCGGTGGTGGGCCCCAGACCGCCACCCACCGCCTCGATCCGGTCCGGGGCGGTGGTCACCATTCCAGCTCCTCCTTATGTCCTCAGCGGGCCATCCCGACCT
This sequence comes from bacterium, assembly GCA_021795235.1. Classification (GTDB taxonomy): domain Bacteria; phylum Chloroflexota; class Dormibacteria; order Aeolococcales; family Bog-877; genus AG-12. Next base: position 15,916 of record JAJYPP010000047.1, on the reverse strand, counting down.
GCTGGGCCTGCTGGAACAGCTTGCCCTCGGTCAGGATCGCCGGCGCTATCACCAGCTCGGTCTGCTGGAACTCCTCTATGTTCCTGGCCCCGCAGACTCCCATCGCGGTCTTGATCGCCCCCACCAGGTTCTGGGTGCCGTCGTCCACCCGAGCCGGGCCCAGGAGTAGCTCCCGCAGGGTCGCCTTGGTCCCCACCTTGATCCTGGTCCCCCGCGGCAGGTTGGGGTCGGGAGTAGCCATGCCCCAGTGGTGGCCGCGCCCGGGGGCCTCCTCGGCGGAGGCGAAGACCGAGCCGATCATGACCCCGTCCGCCCCCGAGGCCAGGGCCTTGGTGACGTCCCCGCCCACCCGCATCCCCCCATCGGTGATGACGGTGACCGGCTTGCCGCCGGTGCGGCGGTGGTCGTTGCGGGCGGCGGCGACGTCGGCGGTGGCGGTCACCTGGGGCACCCCGATCCCCAACACCCCCCGGGTGGTGCAGGCGGCGCCCGGCCCGACTCCCACCAGGACCCCGTCCACCCCGGTCGCCATCAGCTCCAGGGCGGTGTAGTACTCGACGCAGTTGCCGACCACGACCGGGATCCGGGACTGGTCCATCAGGTGGGCGAAGTCCAGCTGGCGGTAGGAGCGGGAGATGTGGCGGGCGGTCAGCACCGTCCCCTGCACGAAGTAGATGTCGGCCCCGGCCTCGGTCACGAGCGGGAGCCGGTGCTCGGCATCGGCCGGGGTGCTGGACACCCCGCAGAGCGCACCCTCGCGCTTCATTTCCTCGATCCGCCGCGAGATGAGCTCGTCCTGTACCGGCTCCAGGTAGAGGCGCTGCAACAGCTGGTTCACCTTCTCCCTGGGCGCATCCGCTATCTCCTGGTAGACCGCCTTGGGATCCTGGTAGCGGCAGTTGATCCCGTCCAGGTTCAGGACCGCGAGGCCGCCGAGCCGAGCCATCTCAACTGCGAAGTGGGAGTCCACCACGCCGTCCATGGCGGCGGCCAGGATCGGGATGGGGATCTCGACATCCCGGATCCGCATGCGGATGTCGATCTCGTCGGGGTTGATCGTGACCTTGCCGGGGACGAGCGCCACCTCGTCGAACCCATAGGCGCGCCTGGCCCGCTTCCCCCGTCCCAGTTCAATATCCAAGCAAGGCCACCTCCCAGTCCGCCCTTTGGGGTGTGCCGGTTCCGTTGCACCGCGCTGCCCCTGCCCGAGACAGGATAGCAGAGACCGCCCTCCAGAACTGGAGTGCCTCACCTCTATTTAGTGGTTTCACCTGCCTCACAACCCCGCATATGGTGGGTTGACCGTGCACTCCGGTCAGGAGGTGGCGGGCGATGTGGCGGTCAGCGTCGCCCGGATCACCAGCCGCTGAGTGTCCACCCACAGCGGTGTGCAGGTGATGACGGTGAGGTAGTGCCCTGAGCTCATCGGGTCCAGCTGGGTCACCTGGTTGGGGTACTCGACCACCGTGTTGGTGACCGTGTAGGTGTACTGCCGGCAGTTCCGGGCGGTCACCACTATGGCGTCACCCGGACGGAGCTGGTTCAGCGGCTCGAAGTTGGGCTCCCGGTGCAGGGCGATCAGCATATTGCCGACTCCACCCGGCGCCGGGGAGAACTGGTAGTGCACCACCGAGCGCTGGGTGAGCATGGCCCAGGTGCCGTTGCCGGCCACCCCCTCGATCCCGGGCAAGGTGGGAAAGCTGACCAGGGCGTACTCGGTGGTCGGCGAGCCGCTGCCGCAGGCGGGTGCGGTCGCTGTCGAGCCGGAGTTGAGCGGGTTCTCGGTCTGGCCCGGGATGACCTTGGTCAGAGCCCCATTGGAACCGAGCCACTTCTGCAGAAGGCGGTGGTCGTTCCCGCTGCGGTGCAGAACCCCCAGCAAAGGCGGCACCAGGATCCCCACCCCGACCAGCATCAGGATGACGCCCAAGCCGGCCAGAACTCCCGCCACCCGCCGTCTGCTTCCCCGCCCCGCGACTGTAGATGCCATCGCGGATCCTCCTTGTCTGGAGGTGATGGTAACCGACCGACGCGACAGCCGGTCCTGTCACAGGAGACGGGGAGCTTGTTACGCAGTCGTTGTCGATCCACAACGCGCAATTCAGCAGGATCGAGACACAATCCCGGCGTGATGCAGACAATCGCTTTGAGCCCGACCGATTCCGGCGAGTGGGAACCCCCGCCACCAACCCTGCCGGCCGGTTCGGCCAAGCTCCTGATAGTAGACGACGACCCGGCGATGCTCCAGCTGGTGCAGCTGATTGCCGCCGAGAACGGTTACTCCGTGGAGGTCGCCGCCAGCGGTGCGCTCGGGCTGCGCCTGGCGATTGAGGAGGAGCCCGACCTGATCCTATTGGATCTGGTCCTCCCCGACATCAGCGGAGTGGAGGTCTGTCGCAGGCTCCGGGCCGCGGGGGTCACCTCCACGGTGATGATGATCTCCTGCCTGCACGACGCCGAGGACATAGTGGTGGGGCTCGAGGTCGGTGCCGACGACTACCTGCGCAAGCCATTCGAGGTGCGCGAGCTGCTGGCGCGGATCAACGCCCGGCTGCGGCGCGCGCGCTTCGCCCATCAGGATCAGTCTCAGGACCGCCTCACGTTCCCGGGGCTGGTGATCGACCTGGCTCGCCACGAGGTCCGCAAGGAGGAGCGCACCGTGTCGCTCACGCCCACCGAGTTCGGGATCCTGACCGCGCTGGCGCGCAACGCCGGCCGGGTGATCTCCAGGCCCCAGCTCATCGCCGATGTCTGGCGGCGCCGCGAGCCGTACCAGGTGCACTCACTGGATGCGCACCTGTACCGCCTGCGCCGGAAGATCCAACCCAGACCCGACGGGCCGCACTACATCCACGTGGTGATTGGCGCCGGCTATCGCTTCGAGTATCAGCCCGGTCGCGCCCAGCTCGTTCCCCAACATCCCCAGCTCGCGCGCTGAGGGCCCTACCGAAGAGCCGATCGCTCAGGGATATATGCCGCGCGCGTCGGAGGCCCGGGCCACCCTGCCGATCGCGATCGCGTAGGCCGCCTCACGCAAAGAGATGCGGTGATGCCCGGAGTAGGCCCAGACCTGGTCGAACGCGCGCACCATCGCACGCTCCAACTGCGATCGGATCTCCTGCTCGTCCCAGAAGAATGACTGCAGATCCTGGACCCATTCGAAATAGGAGACGGTGACCCCGCCCCCATTGGCCAGGATGTCGGGCACCACCACGATGCCATCCTCGCGGAGCACCGCCTCGGCGAGCGGCGTCACCGGACCGTTGGCGCCCTCGGCCACGATGCGCGCCCTGACGTGCGACGCGTTGGCGGAGTTGATCACGCTCTCCACCGACGCCGGCACCAGAACTGTGACCGGCAGCGCCAGCAACTCCTCGCGGGTGATGGCTTCGCCAGCGATGCCGGCCTCATGCAGATGTCCGTGCTCAGCCTTGATCTGCTCCAATCCGGCCAGGTCCAAGCCGTGGTCGTTGTGCCAGCCGCCGGTGTGATCCGAGACCGCCACCACCCGGCAACCAGCTTCCGCCAGCAACCGGGCGCAGGTCGCGCCCACGTTGCCATAGCCCTCGACGGCAACGGTAGCCCCCTCCAGGGTCAGCCCGGTGTTGCGCAGGGTATGCATCAGCACGGTCGCCAGTCCCCGACCGGCAGCCTCCACCCGCCCCACCGAACCGCCGGCGACTATGGGCTTGCCCGTGACCGCGGCGGTGACCGAATATCCCGCGTGCATCGAGAGCGTGTCCATCATCCACGCCATCACCTGAGGCCCGGTGCCGATGTCGGGAGCCGGGATGTCCCGCTCCGGTCCCAGCAGAATCGCGATCTCGGTGGTGAAACGCCTGGTCAAGCGCTCCAGCTCGCGGGGACTCATGAGTTGCGGGTCCACCCTCACCGCACCGGCCGCACCGCCAAACGGCAGCGACATGACCGCCGTCTTCCAGCTCATCAACATCGCCTGTGCCTTGGTGGCCTCCACGGTCGCGTCCGGCTCGTAGCGGATGCCCCCCTTGGCGGGCCCTCGCGCGAGGCTGTGATGAACGCGGAACCCGGAGTACACCTCCACCGTCTGGTCGTCGCGCATCACCGGAAACTGAACTTGGAACACCCGCTTGACATCCCGCAGCACCGCGTGGAGGTCTTCGCTCAGGTTGAGGAACCGGGCCGCTTCGTCGACTCGATGCTGACCGGTGGTGTAGAGATCTTCGATCACCGCCACCTGAGTGCTCACCGGGTGAGTATATGCCTCTGAGTCAACTCCAGGAGCGCCGGGGCGGTGTTCCTCAGAGTGCGACTGCTTGAAGTCATCCGCGACCCGAATCCAGCATGTTTGCGCACGCCCGTAGAGTTAGCGCGCGCACCCGGATACGAATGTGTGCAACAATCGCAAATATTGGACATGGAGATTCTCGGGTGCGAACCTCGGGGGAGGCTGAGGCATCCGGGACGTCCGCACGCAGCTTACCGCTCTTGACCACAGCGCGGCGACCATGAACGCCGCCAAATCACGGAGGAGACTTAGCATGCCACGCACCACCAGGAGGACGGGGGCTAGGCGCACCACGCGCACACCCAGCCGTTCCACCACCAGGCCGGCAGCGCGCCGGACCACGACGAGGAGTGCCACGCCGCGGCGCACCACCGCCAGGCGCACGACCAGCACCACCAGAACCCCGATCAGTCGCATGACACCGGCGGCGCTCAACAAGAGCCTGGCCACTCAGCTGAAGGCGTTGGAGCGCCGACTCGCCGACATCGAGCGCAAGCTGGACAAGGCGATGACCCGCGGTGAGGGCACGGTCCGGACCACCACCCGCCGGGCACCGGCGCGGCGTACCACCGCGCGCACCACGGCCAAGAGGGCAACCACCCCAGCCGCTGCCGGCCGCCGCACCGCCAGTGGCCGCACCGCCAGTGGCCGCACCGCCAGCGGCCGCACCGCCAGTGGCCGCGCCACCAGCGCCAGGACAGCGACCCGCCGCGCCGCTGCCACCACCACCACCAGGCGAGCGAGCAGCACCAGTGCCGCCCCCCGTCGGCGCGCAAGTTCGGCCGCACCCAGTGGGGCTCGCCGCAGCTCCACCACCGCAACGGCCCGACGCCCTCGCGCCGCGGCCAAGCCGGCTAGCCCGCGCAGCGCCGCGACCAAGGCTCCACGCGCGCCGCGGAGCGCGGCCAAGCCCAGAGTGGCTCGCGCAGCCGCGGTGGCTGCTCCGGCCGCCACCAAGCCCGCCGCCCGTCGGCGCGGGCGGGTGACCCTCGGGGGCGCCAGCGCTTCGAGCTGAGCCCGGGGCACCAGCGCAACCCAACTTTCGTCAGGGGGAGCGGGCCGTCAGGCTCGCTCCCCTTGTTCATGTCTCCCGCAGCGCCGCGCGCAGCCGGTCGGCCGCCTGAGCGATCTGATCCCGGCTGACGTCGAGGTGGGTGACCGCCCGCACCGTGTGACTGCCGAAGGCCACCATCAGCAGGCCCACCCGCTCCGCGCTGGTCAACACCTGCTCAGCTGGTGCGGTGGTCTGCAACAGCACGATGTTGGTCTGAACGGCAAGCGGGTCAACCTGGATGCCGGGAAAATCCGCCACCGCCTCCGCGAATCCCCGCGCTTTCTGGTGATCCTCCGCCAGGCGGGGCAGCTGGTTGTCCAGCGCCCAGAGGCCGGCCGCAGCGATGACACCGGCCTGACGCATACCTCCCCCCAGCCGCTTGCGCCAGACGTGCGTCCTGGCCCGGGCCTCCCGGGAGCCTACCCAAAGAGAACCCACCGGACACCCGAGCCCCTTGGACAGGGAGAAGGTGACGCTGTCGGCGCAGGCCGCCAGCTCGCGCGGGGCAACCTGCATAGCAGCGGCGGCGTTGCCCAAGCGGGCCCCGTCCAAATGCACCTTCATGCCCAGCCCGCGCGCGGTCCTGGCCGCTTCGTCCAGGTCGCGCAGGGTGGCGACGGTGCCGCCTCGCCGGTTGTGGGTCTGCTCCAGGCAGAGCAGGGTGGGCTCCGGCTCGTGCGCGGGATCCACCAACCGCCGCATTCCCAACAGCTGCTCGGACTGGGGGCAGCCGGCATTGGGAGCGTCGAAGTTGCGCAACTGCACGCCGGCTACTACGGCGGTACCGGCCAGCTCGTAGTGCACGATGTGGGCCTCGCTGTCGACCCACACCTCCTCCCCGCGATTGGTGTGGGCGGCGACGGCGATGAGGTTGGACATGGTGCCGCTGGGACAGAAGAGGCCGCACTCCTTGCCCAGAAGCTCGGCTACGCGCTCCTCCAAGCGACGGATCGAGGGGTCCTCGCCGTAGACATCATCACCCACCTCGGCGGCCGCCATCGCCCGACGCATCTCCGGGACGGGACGGGTGACCGTGTCGCTGCGCAGGTCGATGATCTGGTCCAAACCGAGCCCCATGCTACCGGTTGGTGGGGCGGGTCTCAGCCGCCGCCCCCGGGCCCGGGGGCGGCGGCGAGATCCAGAAACTCCACCCGGTTGCGGCCATCTCGCTTGGCCTGGTACAGCGCCCGGTCCGCGAGGTCGAGTAGGTTGCGCGCTCCCCTGGTTCCCTCCGGGAAACTGACCCCGCCAATGCTGATCGTGACCTCGACCGTCACTCCCTGGTCCAGCTTGACCGAGAGCCCGGCCACAGCCTGGCGGATCTTCTCCGCCACCAGCTGCGCCTCCTCGCTCCCGGTGTTGGACATCACCACCACAAACTCTTCACCGCCATAGCGGGCCGCCAGGTCCGACTTGCGAATGGTGTCGACGACCAGGTTTGAGACCGCGCGCAGCACCGCGTCCCCGGCCAGGTGGCCATAGGAGTCGTTGACCGACTTGAAATGGTCGAGGTCGAGCATCAGGATCGAGAGGTTGGAATCGGCCCGCTCGGCCACGTTCACCTGCTGGTCCAAGTAGCCGATGAGGAAGCGGTAGTTGTACAGGCCGGTCATGGCGTCGGTGGTCGCCTCGTGCCGGGTCACCACCAGCTGCCTGCTCTTCTCGACCGCGGCCACCACCTGGACCGCGACCGCGTTGCAGAGCGCGCTGTCCTCGTCCAGGTAGGGGGTGTGTTTGTTGGCGACGATCAGGACTCCCAGGTCCTTCCCCTCCCCCGCCAGCGGCTCGGCCAGGCAGTCGCGCAGCCCCAGGTCCCGCTCGAGGGGACCCCTCTCCATGCTGCTGAGCACCGAACGGGACAGGAAGCGGGGCTCCCGCAGCAGGCTGCCGACAAGCCCCGGGCTCTGCTCCAGCTCGGACCACTCCAAGGACTGGTTCCCCATCCCCCAGGTGATCAGGAGGTTGGGTTGGCTCTGTTCGTCGGACCGCAGCAGGATCGCCGCCATCTCCACCTCCAGCACCCGGCACAGGTTCATCAGAACCTGGCTGAGCACCTGGTCCAGAGGGGCGTTGCCGGTCAGGGTGGAGGCGATCACGCTGCGCCCCACCGCCAGCACCAGCTGATGCCGCAGCCGGCGACGCATGATCTCGAAGTTGGCCGCCAGCCGGGTTATCTCCTCAGCCCCATCGATCACGACCGGATCCGCATAGACGTCCTGCCCCAGCCGCTGAACCGCCTCGTTGAGGCGCCTCAACGGTCGGTTCAGGTAGCGCTCCGCGAGCAGGAAGACGACCACCAGTCCCAGGAGCAGCACGCAGGCCACCGCCAGCGCCACCGGAATCCCCAGCTGGGCGGCGCTGGGCGCCAGGCTCGTGCTCGGTCTGCTGACGATGACCGTCGCGAGTGCTCGATTGGAGGCGGTCCGGATCGGCTGACCCGCCACCGTGAAGGCTTGGCCGCCAACCGTGACCCTACCCGCCCCGGACCGACTGGCCAGAGCTTTGGCAACGCCCGAGGGGATTGGAGCGTCGGCTAAGACCCGCGCCCACCCGGTGCGGCCGCTCAGGTCGGCCCGCCCTGCGCTCGCCAGCAGCACCTCGGTCCCTCCAGTCTGGCTCGAGAGCAGCCGGGAGGCGAAGCTGAGCGTGGCTCGTGTCACCGGGGTCATGGCGACCACGTATCCCAGGGTGCGGCCGCTCGAGCTGACCGGAGCCAGCCCCACCCCCAGAACGGTCCTGCCCATACCCAGGAAGGAGCCACCCTGGGAGCACCGCTGACGGGCCTTGACGGCCTGCTTGACCAGGGCCTGGAAGGAGCTCAGGGGGGCCCCGGCGGTCGCTCCCGCCAGGATCGAGCCCGAGCCGTCGGTGAAGATCAGGTAGTGGCCGGGGTTGGCCTCGACCACCGACTGAGCCAGGGAGGTGAGGCCGCTATTGCCGGCCTGGAAGGCGCCGGCCGTCCGCGGCAGGGGAGCCAGCTCGCAGGCCAGGGTGGCGCTGACGTTGGCCGTCTCCAGGCGCACCACCCCGACCGCCAGGCGGGCCGAGCGGGCGGCGGAGCCCAGCATCTGCCCGGAGCTGACCGTCTGGGTCTCGAACCAGGCCACGGCGGCCCCGGCGATCGCTGTGGCCAGGCCGACCCCGAGCAGGATCAGGGCGAACTGAACTGTGAAGGACGCCCGCCGATCCCGGCGTCTAGGGTTGGGCGGTTGTGCCAACTGGGACTTCCCAATGCCTCCAATGGCGTTGCCGGGTGCCCGCGGACCGGTCTTCGCCGCTCCCCCTTGAGGAGCGCCCGAGAACGGCGGTCGACACCCGCCCTATGATGTCCCCACCGTAGCCTGCCGAGGCCCCGACCCGGGGATTCCGGAGGTAGCGATGGGGTGACGCCCGCCATACGTTCCCATGACAAGATCGTGAGTCGCTGTCTTCAAAGTTGGTGATGCGGGAGAGCTGGCCGTGCCCGAGGTGATTGTCTCCTTCCTGGATGGAGAGAGCGTCTACGGGGAGGTGCCCATCCTCCACCTTGACGATCCCTTCCTCGAGGTCGAACTGCACGCTCTGGACGGCAACGCCCGCCAGGCCTTGGTGCCGGCTTCGTCGGTGCGCCAGATCGAGGCCCGCCAGCCGCCTCCTCTGGAGGCCGGGAAGCGGCCGGAGGACATGCCTCGGGTCGCCCTCCACTTCCTCGACGGTGAGGTCTTCCGCGCCCAGGTGGTCAATCCCGCGACCCTCCAGCGTTTCGGCGCGATCTGGGACGTGGTCGAGGCCGGCCGGGACGAGCGCCGCCTCATCGCGATCCCCTACACCGCCATCAAGGCGGCCTTCTACGTGCGCCATTGGGACACCCGTCGCCCCGAGGAGCGGGAGGGCCCGGACTCCGACCCGGAGCGGCGGCGGCTGGCGGAGATGCAGGCGCGGATCGGCCGAGCCGGGTTCCCGGGCCCGGCTCAGCACAAGAGCGGGCTCCTCGACCGCGTCGGCCGCAGCGAGGGGGAGGTTGGTCCGTCCCAGCGGGACGCCGCCGATGAGCCCCAGAGATGACCGGGCCACGCGAATCCCCATTGCTGGAGGAACGCGGCCGACAGGTGGCCGGGCGCAACCCATAGGACTGGCGCCGCATCGCAGCAGCCGGTCTGGTCAGGACAGGCCTACGGCGAGAGGCCTCCAGGTGGAACCTCGCCGAGACGAGAGCCGGTGACATCGCAGCTTGGCCGCTCCGCCGGGGAGCTGCTGGGCCGAACCGGGCGAGATACACACCTCGAGGCCATCGTGGCCGCGACCGCAGCCAGGGTCGGGTGCAGCGTACGGACCCTGACCGGTGACGCCGGCGACCTCCTGGTTCTGACCGCGGGCATGGCGGATGTGTCAGTGGTGCGGATCTGACGAAGCCCGTCGGCACCGGTGCTGGGACCCGGCGGAACCGCCCTGTGGGAGCGATGATGATGGGCAAACCCCCGGCCAGCCGCCGGAACTGAGTTCTCGGGCCGGCCACCTGAACGAGGTGGACCGGGAACGGCTACTTGTAGCGGAAGGTGATCCGGCCCCGGGTCAGGTCATATGGGCTGAGCTCCACCTTCACCTTGTCCCCGATCAGGGTTCTGATGTAGTGCTTGCGCATCTTGCCGGAGATGTAGGCGAGCACGGTCTGCCCGGTCTGGAGCTCAACTCGAAAGACGGCGTTTGGCAGGGGCTCCACCACGGTGCCCTCCAGCTCGATCGTCTCCTCCTTCTGCTCCTCTGGAGGTGTGACCCGCGCCACGTGGGGGCGGGCGGGACCCCGCCGGGGCCGACGGCCCATCGAACGTCTCGCCAACTGCCAACCTCCCGAACAAGATGATCGTGAACTCAAAGGGGAGCCACGGATGCTGATTGTAGCCCCTGATCACGATGGAGCCGATTTCGGCCGAGCGACCAGCCCACCGCCGCCCTGGTGGCGCGGCCCAATGCTGTGGGTCATGGTCCCGAAACCGACCAGCTCCATGTCGACCCTGTCGCCCGGCCCCAGCGGGCGCCCGGCCTCGTCACTGGGGAGACGTCGGCCTCACCCTCCCGCAAAGGTGATCACGGTCTTGATGTCGTCGGCCTGGCGCTGAAAGGCGTCTGCGAACTTCTCGGCGGGGACCCGGCGGCTGATGAGCTCCTCCACGACCGTGGGCCAGCGGCGGACCCCCGCGGCCAGCATCCGCGCCGCCGCCTCGAAGTGGGTGCGGTTGGCATTGACGGTCCCGAAGACCAGCTTGTTGCCCAGGACCATGTCGAGATTGAGCGCGTCGGCGTCCACGGTCACGGTCCTGGCTCCCGCCGTGACCGAGCTCAGACAGCAGACGCCGTCGTGGCCGGTCACCGCGATGGCGGCCATCGCCACCGCTGACACGCCGGTCGCCTCGAAGACCAAGTCGAGGTTGCCCAGCTCCTTGGCCAATCCCGCCACCGGGTGCGCGTCGGCGTCGAGCAGGGTCGCCCCGATCTCCTTGGCAACCTTGGCCGAGCGCGAGTCCGGGGCGGCCTTGGCGACCAGGTAGACGTCCAGGTCGCGCAGCCGGAGGTAGAGTGCGGCCAGCAGGCCGATCGCCCCCGCGCCGCACACCAGGGCCCGCTTGGGCTCCCAGGGGAAACGGTGGCGCTGGATCGAGTAGGCCTGCATCAGCCCCTTCTCGACGATGGAGCTGGGCTCCATCAGGACCCCCACCTTGGCGAGCCTGGAAGGCAGCGGGATGAGATAGTCCTCGGATTCCACGTAGCGCTCCGCCATGTAGCCGTCGCGCCCCTTGATCCCGCGCTCTGTGTAGTTGCCGGTCAGGCAGTCGTCGCTCTGGCCGTTGGCGCAGGGGACGCAGCGTTCCGGGCAGGGCCGCCTGACGGTCGCCACCACCAATTGCCCCACCTCCAGGTGGCTCCCGTCCGGCACCTGGGCGACCCGGCCCAGGTTCTCGTGCCCCATGACCAAGACCTCGCGGCCGGCCGGCGGCGCTCCGTAGCCCTGGTTGGCGATCTCCAAGTCGGTGCCGCAGACCCCGACCTCGACCACCTCAACCTCCACCCCCATGGCGGGTCTACCGGCGGCGTCCTGCACCTGTCCTGCTCCAGAGGGCTGCTCGATATCCCCCAAGTGGACGCTGCCCTGCTGCCCCGGGGTGGTGACTATCGCCTTCATGAGCTCCCTCCTTGGCACCTGGATCTGAGGTCCAAGCGTACCGCTATCGGTCGGGCGCCAGGGTGGTGCCGCCCAGGTCGAGCGGGCGGCGGATGGTGAGGTAGACCATGGTTCCGACCACGGTCACCAGCAGGCGGTCGAAGGCTCGGTTCAAGATCGCGATCGCGGCCGCGACCGGGGCCGCAACGCCGAAGGCCACCAACAGGCCGGTCATCGTCCCCTCATAAGCGCCGATCCCGCCCGGCAACAGGCTTATGCCGCCCGCCAGGTGGGCGATGGCGTAGATGAAGGCCGCCTGGTAGAGCCCCAGGTCGACGCCGACGCTGCGCACCGTGAGGTAGAAGACGCCGATGGCGATGACGGCCGCGACCGGACCCAGCAAGGCCGGCAGCAGGGCCAGGGGGCTCCTGGCGATGAAGGTCACATCCCGGTGCAGGGCCAGCAGGTCGGCCTCGAAGCGGCGGGCCGCGGGGATCTTCATCACCAGCCTCATGGCGACCCGGAACCCCCGGGGCCAGAGCAGGATGAACGATATGGCGATGATCCCGAGCAGCGCGACCACGACCGCCGCCTGCGCGCCCGGAAACTGGCCCGCGCCCGGTACCGCGGCCGCGATCAGGCCGATCGGGTACAGCAGCTCCTGCACCACCACGGTCGCCGACACCTCGCCCAGGTTCACCTTGGCGTGCTGGCGCATGATGAAGGCCCGGCTCAGCTCCCCCAGAGGCAGGATCGAGGTCGGCTGACCGGCCAGGTAGATGAGAATGGTCTCCCAGGGTCCGTGATCCAGCCGGAGGGGCTTCATGAAGAGGTGCCACTGCCAGCCCTTGAGGATGTAGTAGCTCATCGCCAGGCTGAGCACGAACGGCAGGTAGATCGGATGGAAGTGGGAGAGGGCAGTGCCCAGGTCGTGGGGGTTGACCGCCATCACCACCGTCACCAGGATGGCCAGGCTGATCAGAGCGGGCAGCAGTCGACGAAGCCGCGGCAGTCGCAGCCTACTTAACCTTGGTTGCATTGCTGAGATCACGATACCTTGGTCCCGTCCGAGACCACCGGGATTGGATCTACGCCGCCGCTGGCGCGCCTATACTCCACTGCGCGGACGAGGTTTCAGGAGCGCAAGATGGCGGGCATGCGATGCCGGCTCTGCTGCAGATAGAGGGTCTCGCGACCCACATTCGGGTGCACCACGGCGAGATAGTCGCGGTCGACTGTCTCAGCCTCTCGATGGACGTCGGCGAGACGCTCGGCCTGGTGGGGGATTCAGGGTGCGGCAAGACCATGACCGCCCTCTCGGTGATGGGCCTGCTGCCCCCGGGCGGGCACGTCGCCCGGGGTCGGATCGTCTACCAGGGCCAGGATCTGACCAGGCTGCCCGAGCGCAGGATGCGCCTGGTCCGGGGCCGGGAGATCGCCATGGTCTTTCAGGATCCCGCCGCAGCTCTGAATCCCACCATGGCGATAGGTGACCAGGTGGCTGAGGGAGCGACCGCCCACCAACATCTGTCGCGGCGCGAAGCCAGCGCCCGCGCTCTGGAGGCGCTTGGGGACGCCGGTGCGGAGGATCCGGAGGCGGTCTCCCATCTGTACCCGCACCAGCTCTCGGGAGGCCTGCGCCAGCGCATCCTGATCGCCATGGCCATCATCAGCCGTCCCAAACTGCTGCTGGCCGACGAGCCCACGACAGCGGTCGACCTCGTCGTGGCGCACCAGATCATGGCGACCCTTGAGACCCTGAAGCAGCGTCTCGGCCTCTCCATCCTGCTGCTGAGCCACGATCGCGACCTGGTCGAGGCGTGGGCCGACCGGACCCTGGAGATGCGCTCAGGCAGGCTGTCGGCGTCGGGCCGGGAGCAGCTGGACGGCGGCGCGGTCCCCGACCGCGAACTGGTGCCGCTGCCGCCCAGTGCCTGGGGGCTTCGTTGAGCCCACGACCAGACGGCGGAGTCCGGCGGCGGCGGCGGGTTGGTATTGGGACGGTATACTCCGCACAATTTGCGGCATCCGGATCGCGCTTTGCTTAGGAACTGAGATTTGGCCCTGTTAGAGATCAAGGACCTGAAGACTTACATCCGCCAGCGCAAAGGTGAGGTCCGCGCCGTCGACGGGGTGAGCCTCTACATAGAGGAAGGCGAGACCCTGGGCCTGGTGGGGGAGTCAGGTTGTGGCAAGACCATGACCGGGATGTCCATCATGCACCTGCTGCCGCCCGGAGGCTACATCGCCGGCGGAAGCATCCAGCTCGGCGGCCGCGAGCTGGTCGGGATGGCGGAGAAGGACCTCCGCCATGTTCGCGGCAACGACGTGGCGGTCATCTTCCAGGATCCGATGACCTCGCTCAATCCCACCATGACGCTCGGTAACCAGATCGCGGAGATGGTCCGGATTCATCGGGAGGTCTCCAAGAAGGAGGCTTTGGACCGCGCGGCCGAGGTGCTGGGGCTGGTGGGAATGCCCAATCCAAGAGAGCGGCTGAAGGACTTCCCGCACCAGCTGTCCGGCGGGCTGAGACAGAGGGTGATGATCGCCATGGCGCTGTCCTGTGATCCCAAGCTTCTGATCGCGGACGAGCCCACCACCGCTCTTGATGTGACCATTCAGCTGCAGATCCTGGAGCTGCTCTACAGTCTCAAGCAGCGGCTGCGCATGGCGGTCCTGCTGATCACCCACGACATGGGGGTCATCGCTGGCCGCGCCGACCGGGTCAACGTCATGTACGCCGGCAAGATCGTGGAGACCGCCCCCACCGGCGAACTCTTCGAATCCATGCGCCACCCTTACACCGAGGCCCTGCTGGCCTCCATCCCCCGCCTCGACCAGCGCACCGACTTGGCCCTCTACAGCATCCCCGGGCTGCCTCCGGACCTCTCCCATCCGCCCAGCTGGTGCCGCTTCCAACCCCGCTGCCAGTACGCGACAGCCAAGTGTAGGGAGCAGGACCCCCCACTTGAGGGGGACTCGCCAGAGCACCAGTTTGCCTGCTTCAACCCGGTCGGCAGACCCAGCGCCAGGCATCAGGCGGCACCGGTCGGCTGACCCGGCCGTTCGCCGTTCCATCGCAACCAATCAGGACCACAATGAGATGACCACCACCGCCACCCCGTCCACCGCCGGATCCAGCGGCGCTCCGCCCCTCGAGTTCGTGGAGGTCCGCCACCTGGTCAAGGAGTTCCCCGTGACGGCGGGGGCGGTCATGCAACGAAAGATCGGGTCGGTGAAGGCGGTGTCAGACGTGAGCCTGACGATCTCCAAGGGGGAGACCTTCGGGCTGGTGGGTGAGTCCGGCTGTGGCAAGACCACGATCGGGCGGGTGATGGTGGGCCTGGAGAAGCCCACCTCGGGCGAGATCTGGTTCGACGGGGAGGACATCGCCAAGCTTCGGGGCCGCGACTTCCGACGCAAGCGTCGCGACCTCCAGCTGATGTTCCAGGATCCCTACGCGTCCCTGGATCCCAGAATGCGGGTGGGATCCATCATCAGGGAGCCGCTCACGGTCCAGAAGATCGGCAACGGCAAGGAGCGCGACGCCAGGGTCAGCCAGCTGCTCCAGGAGGTCGGCCTCAGCCCCAAGGCGGCCGACCTCTACCCCCACGAATTCTCGGGAGGTCAGCGCCAGCGCATCGGGCTGGCCCGGGCGCTGGCGCTCAACCCCAAGCTGATCGTGGCCGACGAGCCGGTTTCGGCCCTCGACGTCTCGATCCGCTCCCAGATCCTCAACCTGATGAACAGCCTTCAGGAGACCCACGGGCTCACCTACCTGGTCATCTCGCACGACCTCTCGGTCGTGAAGTACCTGGCCGACCGCATCGCGGTCATGTACCTCGGCAAGCTGGTGGAGCTGGCGCCCAGCGACGTCATCTACCAGCAACCCGCCCACCCCTACAGCCTGGGCCTGATCAACGCCATCCCCGAGCCGGATCCCAAGCGGGAGCGGGCCAAGGACATCCGCCCGGTCGTGGGCGAGCTGCCCTCCGCGCTGAACCCCCCCTCCGGCTGCCGGTTCCGCACCCGCTGCCCAAGGGCCCAGGAGATCTGCGCCGAGGAGGAGCCGCCGCTGCGGTCATTCGGACCTCGGCATTTGGCAGCCTGCCACTTCCCACTCCTGAGCCCCGTGGCTACCGCCTGACCGGACGACCGCGCGGGCATCGGGTCGGCGCAAGATCGGCGTCTGCCCTTTCGCGACCGCGTTCCGGAAGTCGCGAGTCTGCGCCCTTCCCCGGCCGGAGATCGGCCCCACCCGCCCCGTGAGGCGGCCCGGTTCCAGATCGTCGATTGGGCGCTTGGCACCTGATGGTGCACTAACATCATGTGTTGGTCACAAGTCGCTGGATTCATAGAGCAAGCTAGTTACTGGAATAGACGTGCCATCTATGATATGATGTGATAATGAAGTTGTCGACGTACGCCCGGCAGCAGGGCATCGGGTATCGGGCGG
>JAJYPP010000009.1 GCA_021795235.1 bacterium | reverse complement strand
GACGACACCCGCGCATACACGGCCGCCATCGGCAGCCTCATCGACTGCGGGTCCGGAACCTCGACGTGCCCGGACTCGTCGAGGACAGCGCCGGGGATACGGCCCTTGCGAAAGCGCTCCCACGCCGACCGATACCCGATGCCCTGCTGCCGGGCGTACGTCGACAACTTCATTATCACATGATATCATAGATGGCACGTCTATTCCAGTCACTAGCTTGCTCTATGAATCCAGCGACTTGTGACCAACACTCCATCGGATTTGCCCTCCCTCGTTTCGAGCGCTTCGTGCGCAAGCAGGCGGAGCCCCGTCTCACGACTAAGTCGCGTCAGAGCAGCCGGGGACCAACGTAGCCCAGCAGCGGGCTCACCTGTGGCATCCTCATCAGTGACATCCGAGCCGACGCTGAAGGCTAGCCGACAGCCGTGGCGCGCCGCCTCTGCCGAGGCGTCCGGCGAGTTCGCAGGGTGATACAGGCGGCCGTTGCTTCTCGGAGGCAAGACGCCCGACGACAGCGAGGAACGCCGACGGTCGGCGGCGGAGCAGCCCCGCCAGGTAGTCGTCTGCCGACGAGACAATAACGCCGTGCTCGGCAAGGAAGTCGTGAGGGAAGTCGCGTCGATTCCTAGTCAGCAACACGGTGGCACCACCGAAGGCGCACCCCGCAGTGTGCACGCGGTCGTCCGCGTCGCGGCCAGGAACGTCGTCGACCCGGTGCCGGTAGGTTGCCGGGTCGATGCGGGTCGTCGCAAAGAAGTGGCGGACCGCATCGGACACCGCCCGGGCAGTCTGGGGTGTCCGCTTGCCCTCTCGCACGATCACCCGCTCCCACTCGTCAATCAGTTCGTCGGTCCACACGAAGTCGATCAGCAGGTCCTCGGCCAGCGATAGCACCAAGTCCATGACGCTGAACGGGAACAGTTCGTTGGCATCAACAAAGACTCGATCCCGTTCGTTCACACCTGGCCGGCCGGCTGTCCAAGCGCCGCGCGGATCGCGTCCGTGCCCTGTCGGCGTCGGCCGCGCTCCGCGGACAGCGCCAGCACGTCTCCAAGCTTGATCCGCCGGTGCTTGCTGCTCGGCAGGCGGCGGAACGCCAGCACGCCATCGGCCAACAGGCGGTCCACGAACTGACGGGTCACACCTAACAACTCGGCCGCACCAGCCGGTGTGACCTCCCGGTCAGGACGCAGAATGACCACCTGCTCCCCCTTGGCGACTTCCTCAAACACTTCGCGCACCGTCGCCCCGAACTCACTCGTCGGGTCCACCTCGGCCGCCAGGCGGGCCGCACTCGCCCGCGCATCAGCATCGGCCGCCACCAACACACTCATCGAACCAGCGACCGGGACCATGTGGATAGGATAGCATCATCCGCAATAAGTGCAACTAGCGCGGTGGTTCCCGCGGACGGTGCGTTGCGTCTTGCCTCGGGACCAGGCTTGCCTTTACCCTTGGCCCGATCCGATCCTCTTCCGGACAGCCCAGGTCGCCATGGACTCCTCGGCAGCGTGGCCCGTGTTCGCATCCAAGCGACGGCAAGCTCACCTCCGCTTGGGTCGGGGCCGACCCGGGCGGCTTGTGGAAGCAACTCCGCTGATCAACATGCCGTCATCGCCGGCCAATCGGGCCCCGGCACCGCTCAGCCTTGCTCCAGCCGATCCCGCGGACTGAGCCGCTTGTGCGCTTCCCTGGCCCTCGCCTCTGCCCGAGCTGCGCCATAGCCGATCCAGCATCGACCGAGTCGTCCAGGCGGCGATCCGCATGAGGTCACCCCCTTCCCTTCCCGCAGACAGCCAGGAGTCGGCGGAGGTCGTGGATACCGCCCTCACGAAACGGAGTGTGCTCCGATCGCGTTCAACGCAGTGGAACACCATGCGCGGCCGCCGTCCAGTGTGCTAATTAAGGGCGCACGTTGGGGCCGCTGCCGGCCAGCGCTGATCGGAGGGTGAGGAGGAGGGTGTCCATGAGTCAGACGTCCACGACCGCGGGTCCCGTTTACAAGGATGAGATCCTTGAGATCGAGCCGCACGGCCTGGAGCACATCGTGGCGGGGGAGCGACACGGCCAGCCGTTCCACCTCTTCACCCTGTGGTTCGCCGCCAACCTCGTGCTCGCCACCTGGGTCATCGGCAACCTCTCCGTCGGCGTCTTCGGCGAGAGCATGCTCGGCGCCTTCGTCGCTCTGGCCATCGGCAACGTCCTGGGGGCTCTGCTGCTGGGCCTCCTCAGCACCTTCGGGCCGCGCCTGGGGGTTCCTCAGATGGTGCAGTCACGGGCCGCCTTCGGGCTGCTCGGCAACTTCGGCCCGGGATCGCTCAACTATCTGGCGGGGATCGGCTGGTTCGCCGTCAACACCGTCTACGGGACCTTCGCGCTGGCGGAGCTGGCGCATCTCAACTATTTCCTGGCCCTGGCGATCATGGTGGTCGGGCAGGTGATTCTGGCGGTCTACGGGTACAACATGATCCACGCCTTCGAGCGCTGGATGAGCATCGCCCTGGGCATCGTCTTCGTGCTCCTGGGCATCTTCACCTTCAGCCACGGCAACTACGCCGTGGCCTTCAATCCCAAGGCCCCGGTCCCATTCGGCGGCGAGCTGGGTGGGTTCATCTTGACGATCGGGCTGTCGCTCTCCTACACCATGGGCTGGATGCCCTTCGCCTCCGACTACTCGCGCTACCTGCCAAAGGCGACCAAGCCGTCGTCGATCATCCTGTGGAGCGCGCTGGGCCTGTTCATCCCCTGCCTGCTGCTGGAGTGGATGGGGGCGCTCACCGTCTCGATCGCGATGCCAGCCGCCACCGCCGCCAACCCGGCCAACGCCATCGCCTTCCTGATGCCGGGCCCGCTGGCCCAGGTGTCCCTGCTGGCGATCGCCGTCGGCACCGCCTGCGCGAACGCGCTCAACATCTACAGTGGGGCCATGTCGGCTTTGGTGGTCAGGGTGGACCGCTCGCCCTGGCTGCGGGCCGTCGTCACCGGGATCATCTTCGCGGTCGCGACCGTGATCATTCTGCTCGAGGCCAACGCCACCTTGATCAGCCAGAAGCAACCGCCCCTGGCGGGCTGGCTGGTGCCGGCCGCGGCCGTGCTGGTGGCCGTGGTGGTGGCCGTGGCGGTGCGGTTCCGGATGCGGCGCTGGCAGGCGGCGGTCCTGGTCGGAGGGTTGGGGGGACTGCTGTCCATCGGCGGGAGCAACCCCGCCGTGGCCGCCACCCAGTACACCAACTTCCTGCTCATGCTCTCGTACTGGATCTCCCCCTGGGTGGCGGTGGTGCTCATCGATTGGTATTTCAAGCATCGTGGTTCCTATGAGCTGCGGGCCCTCTACGACCAGGGGAGCACGGTCAGGGTGGGGGCGGTGGCCTGGGCGCTGGGGCTGGTCGCGTCCATCCCCTTCATGAACCAGAGCTGGTTCGTGGGGCCGATCCCCACCGCCTACCCGCAGGTCGGTGACCTGACCTACTTCGTCGGGTTCATCGTCGCCGCCGTCGTCTTCGCGATCTTCGGCCGACCGATGTCGAAGGGCGCGGAGGAGCCCCTGGGTACCACGGACGGATCGGCGGGAAGGTTTCCGGCGACCCAGGAAACCTAGGCGCGTCTCAGCCTGAAGCAGGCGCCTCCTGGCGGAGGAGGCGCCTGCGCAGGCGGGCCGACAGCTCCTGGCCGGTGCTCTGGTGGCGCCACTTCAGGAATTCGGCCATGATCTCCAGGGCGATCTCGGCGGGGGTGGTGCCGCCCAGGTCGAGCCCCACCGGGCCGCGGACTCGGCCCAGTTGCTCTGCCGGCACCCCCTCGGCGCGGAGTGCCTGGAGCACCGACCACACCCGGCGCTGGCTCCCGATCAGCCCGATGTAGCCGCCGGCGGCCGCCTTGAGGAGCGTCCCCAGCGCGGCGATGTCCTGGGCGGGGCCGCGGTTCACGAACACCACGTGAGTGGTGGCCCCGGGCCGGCGCTCGGCCAGGAACGCGGCGCCATCGGCGACCACCGCCTGGGCGGTCGGGAACCGGGCCGCGGTGGCGAACTCCTGGCGGTCGTCGACGACCGTGACCGCCAGGCCACACGTGGTCGCGATCACGGCCAGGGGCTGGGCGACGTGCCCGCCACCCATGATCAGCATCGCTTCCGGGGGGCGCAGCCGCTCCACCAGGGCCCGGGCCCTGGCGGAGCCGTCCGCGGCGGTCAGCTCGTGGACGCGGGCGCCCGCCTCAGCTCCGAGGTCCTGCTCGGCGGCGGCGAGTGCCGCCTGGGTCATCAGGTCGCCGGGAAGGTCGCCAGTGGTGAGCCTTCTTCCCTCGCCCAAGAGAACCCGGGCACCCACCCCGGCGCTCCAGCCGCCCTCGGCCTCGATCACGGTGACCAGGGTCGCCGATCTGCCGGCCTCCAGTTCGCTCATCGCAGCGCGGACCAGATCCAGGGGTTCCACCCCTTTCCCCTGGGGTGGACCGGTCTCCCCGGCGGACCCGCGCCACGGCTCGATGAAGACGTCGAAGCTGCCACCGCAGATGCCCTGGAGCGGGAGCTGGAGGGTTCCTGTGAGGTCGAGGGTGAGCAGTTGGGCTCCACCTCCGGCCAGCACCGTCGCCGCCCGGCGGCAGATCTCCGCCTCGGCGGCGCCGCCGCCGACGGTGCCCACGATCCCTCCCCGCGGCCCCACCAGCATCCTGGCTCCGATCTCGCGGGGAGTGGAGCCGCGCCGCCCGACGATGGTCGCCACGGCCACGGTCTCGCCCCGGGACAGCGCCTCAGCGATGTTGGGGAACACGCCGGAGCCGTCCGGGCTCTGGGTGGTCACGAGCTGGACCCGCCCTCCCCGGGCAGCGGTTGGCGCCCCCAGCCGTCCCGGCGCTCCGGCTCATCGCCGGGAGGGGCTGCCGGCCGGGTCTGGTCTGGCTCCAGGGCCCGCAGGGCCTCCAGCACTTTCTCGGCGGTGAGAGGCAGACTGCGCACCCGGATCCCGAGCGCATCGAAGAGCGCGTTGGCCACCGCCGGTCCCGGAGTGTTGATCGGGACCTCGCCGCAGGACTTGGCCCCGAAGGGTCCGGTGGGCTCACGGTCCTCGACCAGGATCGTGGTCATCGCGGGCATGTCGAGGCACGAGAGGACCTTGTAGTCGACGAAGGCCGGGTTGCGGACCTGGCCCCGCTCGTCCAGGAGCAGCTCCTCGCTGAGGGCGAAGCCCAGTCCCATCGCCACCGCTCCCTCCACCTGGCCGCTGGCCAGCCGGGGATTGATCGCGCGCCCCAGGTCGATCACGTTGACGGAGCGCTCGACCCGGATCTGGCCGGTGTCGCAGTCCACCGCAATCTCCACGAACTGGGCGTGGAATGGGGGAGGGGAGTCGTGACCGGAGGCGTGCCCGCTGGCCATGACCTGTTGCCGCCGGGACCCGTAGAGGGTCTCTGAGGCCACGTCCGCGATGGTCAGC
Organism: bacterium; assembly: GCA_021795235.1. GTDB lineage: Bacteria > Chloroflexota > Dormibacteria > Aeolococcales > Bog-877 > AG-12. The sequence continues at coordinate 64,091 of JAJYPP010000009.1, read as the reverse complement.
CCCAGCGGCCCCGCGGCGGTGTGGATGGCACCACTCTTGAGGCGCAGCTCGGAGGCGGGGCGCCCGGTCATGTCCGCCGCCACCGCCAGGATCTGGTCCCGGACGGCCTCGGCGGCGCGCTGCACCCCGGTGCCGGACACGAAGGTGGTGGAGGAGGCGTAGGAGCCGTAGTCGAACACGTCGATGTCGGTGTCGGACGAGTGCATGATGATCTTGTCCAGCCCGACCCCGAGGGTCTCGGCCGCGATCTGAGCCAGGACGGTGTCGCTGCCCTGCCCGATGTCGGTGGCCCCGGTCATCACGTTGAACGAGCCATCCTCGTTCATCTTGATGCTGGCACCGCCCAGCTCTGAGCCCGCCACCCCGCTGCCCTGCATCGCGATCGCCATGCCCCGGCCTCTGCGTATGGCCCCATGCCCACGGTCGAGCGGCGCATCCCAGCCGATCGCCTCCGCTCCGCGGGTGAGGCATTCCGGCAGCCCGCAGGAGCGGAAGTGCCGCCCCGGGCGCGGCTCACCAGAGGAGAGGTCCAGGTTGATGGGGTCGTAGTCCCCCCGGCGGACGTGGTTGCGGCGGCGGAGGGCCAGAGGGTCCATGCCCAGGGTGGCCGCTATCTCGTCCATGTGCGACTCGAGCGCGAAGTAGCCCTGGGGCGCCCCGTACCCGCGCATCGCTCCCGACACCGGTGAGTTGGTGTAGACCGCGTCGGCCACGAAGTGGTAGGCCCGGACCCGGTAGAGGCACAGCGTCTTGTGCCCCGCGGCCTGGGCCACGGTGAGCCCGTGCCCCCCGTAGGCCCCGGTGTCGGCGATGGCGTGCATCTCCATCGCCAGCAACTCCCCGTCTTGGGTCACCCCCGAGCGCATGCGCACCGTCATCGGGTGGCGGACCCGGGTGGCGGCGAACTCCTCCCGGCGGCTGTACAGCATCCGCACCGGGCGTCCGGTGGCGATCGCCAGGGCCGCGGCCGCGGGCTCCAGGACCATCTCCTGCTTGCCGCCGAAGCCGCCGCCCACCCGCAGCTTGATCACCCGGATCCGCGCCACCGGCCACCCGAGGACCCCCGCCAGCTGCCGGCGGGTGTGGTAGGGGACCTGGGTGCTGCTCCAGACGTTGAGCCGGTCGTAGCCGTCCATCTGGGCGATCGCCACGTGGGGCTCCAGGGCGCAGTGGGCTATCCGCGGGGTGTGGTAGGACCCGGTGACGACGTGATCGGCGGCCGCCATGGCGGCCGCGAAGTCGCCCCCGCGCCAGAGCTCCTCGTGCCCGGCGATGTTGCGCCGCGGGTCGTAGGCGGGTCCCGGCGCCAGCCCGAAGCGCGGATGGGTGAGGTCGGGCTCATGGAGTTGCGGCGCTCCCTCGCTCATGGCCTCGGTGGGCTCGAAGACCGCCGACAGCTCCTGGTAGGTCACCTGGATCAGCGCCAGGGCCGCCTCCGCCACGGCCTCGCTCTCGGCCGCCACCAGCGCCACCCAGTCGCCCACGTAGCGCAGATGGGGATCGAGCAGGCGGGTGTCGTAGGGGGAGAGCTCCGGGAAGGGCACCCCGGCGGTGGCGTGCGGGGTCGCGGGCACGTCCCGGTGGGTCAGCACCGCCCGGACCCCGGGCAGGGCCCGGGCGCGGCTGGTGTCGATCGCCACGATCCGGGCGTGGGCCAGCGGCGAGTGCAGGATCTTGCCGTGCAGCATGTCCGGCAGGTCGATGTCGACGGCGTACACGGGGCTGCCGGTGACCAGGGCCCGACCGTCGACCCGGGGCAGCGTCTCCCCGACCACGCGCTCGGCGGGCGGCGCCGCGGTCGGACCCGCCGGGGCGCTCCGAGGCGGGGAGATGGTGCTCATTCCGCCCGGCCGTCGAAGAGCGGAGGGACCGGTGTCGACGACCGCCGGCCGCTCTCCGCGCTCGCCCCGGCGCGCATCCGCCGGGCGGCCTCCAGGACCGCCTGCACCGGCTTGACGTAGCCGGTGCAGCGGCAGATGTTGCCGCCCAGGGCGGCCCGCACCGCCGCCTCGTCGGGGTCCTCGTGCTCGCTCAGAAAGGCGTAGGCGCGGATCAGGAAGCCGGGGGTGCAGAATCCGCACTGGGCCGCCCCCGTCTCCAGGAACGCCGTCTGGATGGGATGGAGCCGGCCGGCCTCGGCCAGGCCCTCCACCGTGAGCACGGTGGCGCCGGCGGCCTTGGCCGCCAGGGTGCAGCAGGAGTTCACGGAGCGCCCGTTGAGGATGACCCCGCAGGCGCAGCAGTCGCCGGTGCCGCACACCAGCTTGGGCCCTCTGACCTGGGCCTCGCGGAGGGCCTCCAGCAGGGTGGCGCCGGGTGGCACCAGCCAGCGGCGGGGCCGGTCATTGACCGTGCACTCGATGGCCACCAGCCCCGGCTCAGGCATGGTCCAGCTCCGCGCCGTGGGGGGCCAGCCCGCCCGCCTGGCGGAGGGCGCGGGTGGCGCACACCCCGGCGAGGTGGCGGCGATGGTCGGCGGTGGCCCGCTGGTCGGTGATGGGGTTGACGGCCAGCTGCGCCAGGCGGCCGGCCTCGGCGATCACCTGCTCGGTCGGCTCGCGCCCGAGCAGGTACCGCTCCACGGCCGCCAGCCGCAGCGGAACCGGTGCGGCGGCTCCCACCACCACCCGGGCAAGGCTGATCAGGCCGTGCTCGAGGCCCAGGGCGGCGGCGCCGTTGACGATGGCGATGTCGTCGGCGGTGCGCCCCACCTTGTAGAAGCCGCCCCGGGTGCCCGGCGCCGGCCGGGGGATCTCCACGCTCTCGACCAACTCGTCCAGGTGGCGGGCGCTGGAGGCCGGTCCCAGGAAGAACTCCTCCAGGGCCAGCCGGCGGGTGCCGGCCGCGCTGCGCAGCACCACCCGGGCGTCCAGCGCCAGCAGGGGCGGGGGGGTGTCGGCCGACGGCAGCGCCGCGGCGACGTTGCCGACCAGGGTTGCCATGTTGCGAATGTTAGGCGACCCGCAGACCGCCGCCCCCCGGCTGACGATGCCGTCGGCCAGCTCGCGCAGCGCCGGGGAGCTGGCCACGGTGGCCATGGTGGCGTTGGCGCCGACGCGGATCAGGCCGGCCTCCTCCTCCACGAAGTCCAGCGGCAGCTCGCCCAGGTCCACCACCTCGGTCACCCCCACCATGTAGCGGGGATTGACCAGGAGGTCGGTGCCGCCGGCCACGATGGTCCGGCCCTCGGTCAGCAGCTCCAGGGCCAGCTCGAGCGTGGCGGGGCGGTGGTAGGCGTCGATGGTCAGCATCAGGGCGCGCCTCCCTTCCCGCCGCCGGCCTGGGGAGCGAGCATCAGGAGCGCCTCCAGCACCCCCCCGCCCACCGCCCGGGCCTTGTCGGAGATCGTGAAGCAGTGGGAGGGGATGGCGCGCGGGTCGACGTCCCCGATCTTCATGTTGGCGGTGACCTCCACTCCGTCGTGCAGCAGGCCGCGCAGGATGCCGGCCACGGTGCAGACCACCGGCTCCCCGTCCACGGTGGCCACGGTGGCTCCGGCGCTCACGGTCTCGCCGATCCGCCGGCAGCCGAGGAAGCTGCCGGCTCGTGGCGCCCGCAGGACCCGGTCCGAGGTGTGGCCGCCGACGGCGCCCGGGACGCCGGTGTCGGGCAGGGCGGTGCCGTGGAGGATCACCCGGCCCAGCTCGTGGCCGCGATTGGTCTCGATCACCGCGTCGACATCCTCGCCGGCGGTGAAGCCGGGGCCCAGCGCGATGACCACCGGGGCGTCGGTCCGCCGGGTCCCGCGGTTGCGCTTGGCCATGGTGGCGTCGATGAGAACCTGGGGCCCCAGGCTGAGCAGCAACTCGGCGCCCGGGTCCACCAGGATGGCCACCTGCCCGCCCGCCAACGCCGCCGCCACTTCGTCCCCGCCCTCGACTCTGACGGCGCTGACATCCTCCACTACGATTCCGCCCTCGAAGACCGCGCTGGCGAAGGCCACCGTGCGCCGCAGCACCGTGGGCTGGGGCAGCTCGGCCGCCACCACCCGGAAGCCGGCCCGCCGGAGGCGGTGGATCACCCCTGTGGCCAGGTCCCCGGCTCCGCGCACGCCCACCAGAGCGGTGGTCGGGAGGGCTGGCGCCGCCGCCCGTCCCGGCTCGAGCCCGGCGGTATCGGCCGCAGTCATGGCTTGACTTCCTCCCCACGGATAAATCCGGGGGATTCCAGTCTCGCCCCGACTGTCTCGTGGACGGCTTTCACCGTCCCCGCCGTAGGCCGGGGTTGTACTGGCTTTAGCCGACCCACTCTGTCCGGAAGCCCCGCTTCCGGTACCGCCGCATAGCAGCTGACTCGTGGGTTCTCTGGCAGCCTCGACACCGGCAACCCCCGAAGCCCTGGAGGTGGAGCCGCGCTCCGTGTCGAGGTTTTCGTTGTACCACTTCGTGGCTCGCTCGACCCCATGTCTGAAGCCAGGGGCTTGCGCTCGCATTTGGTCACGCCCAGCTGACCCGCAGCAGGGCCGCGGTGGCGGCCCTCCCGGCGTCGCAGACCGCGGCGATCAGCTCCTCGCGGTGCTGGTTGAACCGGTCCATCGGCGCCCCCACCGACACCGCCGCGGCGATCCCCCACTCCCTGGCGAAGACCGGGGCGGCCACCCCGCCAACGCCCTCTTCGAGCTCGCCCAACGAGATCGCATAACCCTGGGCTCGCACCTGCCCGAGCTCTGCCAGGAGCCGCTCGGGGTCGACCACGGTGTGGGCGGTGAAGGCGGGCAGCCGCGCGTTCTCGAGATGGCGGCGCTGCCAGGCGGCCGTCTGGTGGGCCAGCAGCACCTTGCCGGTGGAGATCGCGTGGGCGGGCAGCCGCTGGCCGGGGAAGGTGACCTCGCGGACGAAGTAGTGGGAGTCGGCGGTGTCGATGATCACCACGTCCAGATGATCGAGGACGCCGAGGTGCACCGACTCATGGGTCCGGCTGCGGGTCTCCAGGACGGTGGGACGGCTGGCGGTGCGCACCGCGTTGCTGCGCAGGATGCCGGCGCCGAACTCGGCCAGGCCGAGGCTCAGTTCGTAGCGCCGACTGTCGGCGTCCTGGGTCAGCAGCTGCTCTTCCACCAGCGCCCGAACTATGCGGTGCACCGACGAGCGGGGCACATCGGTGCAGGCGGCGAGCTCGGCGATACCCAGGGTGCGGCGCCCGTCGAAGGCCTTCAGGATTCGCACCACCCGGTGCACGGTCTGGGTCGGGCTTCCCGGCTGGGATCCGTGTTGCATAGGGTCATGCCTTGGGTGAATTCCACTGGCCGGGATAGCGTCCCAGCCCCTCGCGACGGCATTTATGATAGGGCTCCGCGGAACCCCAGGATCGACCGGGGGCTCCGCCGCCACCGGGGTTGACCGCGGTTCACTCCGGCCAGAGGTGATCGTCCGCTTTGCAAAGGAGGCGTCGATGATGGGGCTCGCTCACCGCATCGCGGTCGCCCGAGGGCAAGCGCCGGCCGATCTGGTGCTGCGGGGAGCCCGGCTGCTCAACGTCTGCACCGGGCTGGTCGAGGCCGAGGACGTGGTCGTGGCCGAGGGCCGGGTGGTGGCGCTGGGCACGGGCTATCGGGCCCAGCGCGAGGTGGACCTGGAAGGACGCTTCCTGGTGCCTGGGCTCATCGACGCCCACATGCATCTGGAGAGCACGATGATGGTGCTGGCGGAGTTCGCCCGGACGGTGGTGCCGCACGGGACGACCACGGTCGTCCTGGATCCCCACGAGTTCGCCAACGTCCTCGGCCTCGAGGGGATCCGGTACGTGCTGGACTCCGGCCGCGACCTTCCCCTCTCCGCCTATGTGATGCTCTCATCCTGCGTCCCCGCCTCGACCTTCGAGACTCCCCTGCAGCCGCTCCGCGCGGCGGACCTGGTGCCGCTGCTGGAGCACTCCAGGGTGCTCGGCCTGGCCGAGATGATGGATGTGGCCGGGGTGCTGAGCGGGGAGCCCGACGTGCTGGCCAAGATCGAGGCCGTGCGCGCGCTCGGAGGCCTGGTCGACGGGCACGCGCCGGGGCTGAGCGGCCGCGACCTCTGCGCCTACGCGACCGCGGGCCCCATGTCCGACCACGAGTGCAGCACTCCCGCCGAGGCTCGGGAGCGGTTGCGCCTGGGGATGTGGCTGATGGTGCGGGAGGGATCGGCGACCCGCAACCTGCACGCTCTGCTGCCGGTGATCCAGGAGCTGCATCCGCCCCGGGCGCTCTTCGTCACCGATGACCGCGACCCCTTCGACCTGCTGACCAGGGGGCATATGGATTCGGTCGTTCGAGAGGCGATCGCCGGCGGGCTGGATCCCATAGAAGCGGTGCGGATGGCGACCCTGAACCCGGCCCAGTATCTGGGGCTGAGGGATCGAGGGTTGGTGGCGCCCGGGTGCGTGGCCGACCTGGTGGTGGTGGACGACCTCGAGCGCTTCCAGGTCCAGTCCGTATATAAGGATGGCGAGCTGGTGGCGGAAGCCGGACGCCCGCTGTTCGCGGCCACGGGCGAGCGGGCGGTTCCCCCCGCCCACGGGCTCACGGTGGCACCGTTGACCGCGGAGATGCTGGTGATCCGGGGCCGGCCCGGGCCAGTCGCGATCATCGGGGTGGAGGACGGCACCATCACCACCCAGCACCTGGTCGAGGAGGCACCCTGGCGCGACGGCCAGCTGGTGGCCGACCCGGCGCGCGATCTCTGCAAGATGATCGTGGTGGATCGCCACCACGGCAGCGGGCGGGCGGGCCTGGGTTTGGTCCGGGGCATGGGCCTGCGCGAGGGCGCGATCGCCTCCACCGTGGCCCACGACGCCCACAACCTGCTCGCGGTCGGGGTCGACGACCGCGACATGCGGCTGGCCATGGAGGCGGTCGTCCGGGCCCAGGGCGGCTTCGCGGTCGCGGCCGGAGGCCGGGTGCTGGCCACCGTTCCCCTGCCCATCGGCGGCCTGGTGTCAGCCCTCCCGGTGGTTGAGCTGGCGGCCCGGTTGGAGGCGCTGGACGGGGCCGCCGCCGCTCTCGGCTGCCGCTTGGCCCACCCCTGCGCGACCCTGAGCTTCCTCTGCCTGTCGGTGGTGCCGTCGTTGAAGTTGACCGACCAGGGGCTGGTCGACGTCGAGGCCGGTCGACTGGTCCCCATGCAGGCGTAGGAGAGCCGATGCTGGTCGACCTCACCGAGTACCACCGCCCCACCGAGATGGCCCGGGCCGCCAGCCTTCTGGCTCGCGAGCGGCCGGTCACCGTGCCCCTCGGCGGGGCCACGGCGCTCTGCGGTGGCGCGGCTGTCGGAGTGGAGGCCGTGGTCGACCTCGGCGGCCTCGAGCTCGACTTCATCCGCGCCGAGTCCGACGGGCTGTCCATCGGGGCCATGACGACCCTGCAGGATCTGGTCGAGAACCGCGCCACTCGGTCGTTCCGCTCTGGGGTGATCGCGGCCTCCGCGCGCAGCTCCGCCACCCGGGGGCTGCGCAACGCCGCCACCGTGGGGGGGACCCTGGCGGCGGGAGGGCTCGCCCGGGCGGACCTGCCCGTGGTGCTGCTGGCGCTGGATGCCCGGGTGCGGGTCCTGGGCCTCGATGGGCAGGAGCGGTGGCTGGCGATGGCCGAGTGCACGGACGGACTGCCTGCCAGGGGCATCATCGTCGAGGTCTCGGTTCCCGGCCCGAGCCGCTCCGGCCCGGGAGCCGGCGGGGCCGAGCCCGGGGCCCCGGGACTCCCGCCACCTCCAGCCGGCGCTGCCTTCATGCGGGTGGGGCGCACGGTCAGCGATCCTTCCCTGGTCCACGTGGCGGCCGCGGTGGATTCCGTCCCCGACGGTGGCTGCGCGGTGAGGCTGGCGTGCGGCGGGGTGGGGTGGGCGCCGGTTCGGGCCGTGGCCGTGGAGGCCGAGCTGCGGGGCAGCGACCTTGACGACGGCACGGTGCGCCGGGCGCTGGAGCGGGACCTCGCTCTCACGCCTCCGCCCAGTGACTTCAGGGCCTCCAGCACCTACCGCGAAGCCGTGGCCCGGGTGCTGGCGCGGCGGGCGATCCGCCAGGCTTGCGCCCTGGCCGCCGGCGCCCACCCGTCCCTGGGAGATGCCGGATGAAGGTCAGCTGCGAACTCAATGGCAGCGCCGTGGACCTGGAGGTGGCCCCCAACACCTCGCTGCTGAAGGCGCTGCGCGCCTGTGGCCTGGCCAGTGTCAAGCACGGCTGCGAGACGGGCGAGTGCGGCGCCTGCACCGTCCTCGTCGACGGCGTGCCGCGGGTGACCTGTGTCATGCTCGCCGCCCAGGCCGAGGGCCGTCGCCTGGCCACCGTCGAGAGCCTGGGGCGGTCGACGGCGCTCACCGCGGTTCAGCAGGCGCTGGCCGACAACGGCTCGGTGCAGTGCGGTTTCTGCATCCCCGGGATGGTCCTGGCGGCCACGGCCCTGCTGGCGCGGCAGCCGGACCCCTCCGAGGCCGAGGTCCGAGACGCGCTCTCCGGCAGCCTCTGCCGATGCACCGGGTACCTCAAGCCGGTCCAAGCCATTCTCACCGCGGCCGCGGTGCTGCGTGGCGAGGTGCCCGGAGGGGGAGGGCTGGGGGCCCTCGTGTCCATGGACCCTCCGCCCCCCTGGACTCCGCGCCTCGACGATCCTCGGATGGTGGCCCCTGACGACCGGGCGGGCGGCTGGGAAGACCGTCCCGACGAGGGCTCGTCCCAGCCGGGTGGAGCTACGCTGGCGGTCGCGACCCCGGTCCGTCCGCAGGCGCAGCTGCAGGTGGTCGGCAAGCGTGAACGCAAGGTCGATGCGGCCAAGCTGGTCGCCGGCCGGCCGTGCTTTGTCGACGACATCGAGCTGCGCGGCCTGCTCCACGCCAAGCTGCTGACCAGCCCGTACGCCCACGCCCGTCTGCGCCGGATCGACGTCAGCGCTGCCCGCAACCTGCCGGGCGTCCACGCCGTCCTCACCCACGCGGACCTGGCGCGGGTCGTGTACACCACCGCGGGCCAGTCCTGGCCCGAGCCTGGCCCCCACGACCAGTTCAGCCTGGACTCGGTGGTCAGGTTCGTCGGAGATAGGGTCGCCGCCGTGGCCGCGGAGACCGAGGAGATCGCGGAGCGGGCGCTCGGGCTCATCGAGGTCGACTACGAGGTCCTGCCCGCCGTCTTCGATCCCGAGGAGGCGATGAGGCCGGGCGCGCCCTGCCTCCATCCCGAGCCCGAGGCGCACCACATCGCCGACCCCGCCCGCAACCTCGCCGCTCGAATCGAGGCCGAGGTGGGTGATGTGGAGCAGGCGATGGCGGCGGCCGACCTGGTGGTGGAGGCGGAGTACGTGGTGCCCCAGGTGCAGCAGACCCCGCTGGAGAATCACATCGTCATCACCTATTGGGACGAGGACGAGCGGATGGTGGTGCGCACCAGCACCCAGGTGCCCTACCACGTCCGCCGCATCATCGCCCCCCTGATCGGCCTGCCGCCCCGGCGGATCCGGGTGATCAAGCCGCGCATCGGCGGTGGCTTCGGGGTCAAGCAGGAGGTCCTAATCGAGGACATCTGCGCCCACCTGACGATCGCCACCAACCGGCCGGTGCGGCTGGAGTACACCAGGGCGGAGGAGTTTCGCAGCAGCCGGTCGCGCCATCCCCAGCGGATCCGTCTGCGCACCGGGGTCAACCGCGACGGCACGATCGTGGCCAACGACATGTACGTGCTCGCCAACACCGGTGCCTACGGGACCCACGCGGTCACCGTGCAGAGCAACACCGGTTCCAAGACCCTGCCGATCTACCGCGTTGCCAACGTGCGGTTCGTGGCGGACGTGGCCTACACCAACCTGCCCCCCGCGGGCGCGTTTCGCGGCTACGGTGCGCCCCAGGGCTTCTTCGCGCTGGAGAGTCACATGGACGAGGTGGCGCGCCGCCTGGGCGTGGACCCTCTGGCGCTGCGGCTCAAGAACTGCGTGCGGGAGGGGGATGAGAACATCCTGGCGGTGGCCCTGGGCGAGGGCAAGGAGGGCCTTCCCCAGATAATCGAGAGCTGTGGGCTGGCGGCCTGCATCGCCAAGGGTGCGGCCGCGATCGGCTGGGACCGGGAGCCCAAGGCGGACGACTCCGGGCCGGTCCGGCGCGGGCTGGGCATGGCGATCGCCATGCACGGCACCGCCATCGCGGGGCTGGACATGGGCGCCGCCAGCATCAAGCTCAACGACGACGGGTCCTTCAACGTGCTGGTGGGGGCGACCGATCTCGGCACCGGCTCCGACACGGTGCTGGCCCAGATCGCGGCTGAGGTGCTGGGAGTCCCGCTGGAGGACATCGTCATCCACTCCTCGGACACCGACTTCACCCCCTTCGACACCGGGGCCTACGCCTCCAGCACCACCTACATCTCCGGCGGCGCGGTCAAGCTCGCGGCCGAGCGGGTGCGAGCGCAGATCCTGGAGGTGGCGGGGGCCATGCTGGGGACCGCTCCCGACCAGCTCCGGTGTGCCGACCGGATGGTGAGCAACCCGATGGGGCTCGGGGTCAGCGTGTCGGAGGTGGCGCTCCACTCGTTGCACGTCGACAACCAGCACCAGATCATGGCCACCGCCTCGAACATGAGCCAGCACTCGCCGCCCCCGTTCGCGGCCCAGTTCGCCGAGGTCGAGGTCGACACCGAGACCGGGGTGGTCACGGTGCTGCGGCTGGTCTCGGCGGTCGACTGCGGGCGGGCCATCAACCCGGCCAGCGCCGAGGGGCAGGTGGAGGGTGGTGCCACCCAGGCGCTCGGCTATGCCGTCAGCGAGGAGATGCTCTATGACGGCGCGGGCCGGCTGCTGACCACCGATCTGGCCGAGTACCGGATCTTCGGCGCCCAGGACATGCCCTCCCTGGAGACCTACCTGGTCGAGACCCATGACCCCTTCGGTCCCTACGGCGCCAAGGCGATCGCCGAGATCCCCCTGGACGGGGTGGCCCCGGCGGTGGCGAATGCCGTGGCCGCTGCCACCGGAGTGCGCATCCGCCAGATCCCCCTGACTCCACCACGGGTCTGGGAGGCGCTCCAGGGCGCATCCCGCCCGCCCGCCGGCGAGGTCGGGTAGCGGTGCCGGCGGCATCGGTCGCGGGGCGGCCGCTGATGGTCCGCGGGGCGACCGTATTGGACGGCTCCGGTGACGACGGGGCCGAGGCCGACGTGCTGGTCGAGGGCGGGGTGGTGTCGGCGATCGGCCCCGGTCTGAGCGCGGTCCCCGGGAGCGAGGTGATGGACGCGGAGGGGCTGATCCTGGCCCCCGGCTTCATCGACATGCACAGCCACTCGGACCTCTACACCCTGGTCCCATCCGCCTCCGGGCTGCGCCTCGGAGACGATCCCAAGCTGCTCCAGGGGGTGACCACCCAGGTCTTTGGACAGGATGGCATCTCCATGGCTCCCGTCGGCCACGGGGATGTGGCCGAGTTCGCCGACTTCGTGGCCGGGCTGGACGGCCGCCTCGACCCGGCGGCCTGGACGTGGCGCACCTTCGGGGAGTACCTGGGCGCCCTGCGCGCGCACTCCACCACCCGGGTGGCCGGGCTGGTGGGGCATTCGACCATCCGCCGGCTGGTGATGGGGATGGAGGCCCGCCCGCCCCGCCCGGAGGAGCTGGAGGCCATGTGCGCGGCGGTCGATCAGGCGATGCGCGAGGGAGCGCTCGGGCTCTCCACCGGGCTGGTGTACGTGCCCGCCGCCTACGCGACCACCGACGAGCTGGTGGCCCTGGCCAGCGTGGTGGCCAGGCACCGCGGCCGGCTCTTCATCCACGTGCGCAACGAGAGCCACCTGGTGCTGGAGGCAACCCGGGAGGCCCTGGAGGTGGCCCGCCGCAGCGGGGTGCACCTGCACTACTCCCACATCAAGACCGCGGGCCAGGCCAACTGGCATCGGGTGGGGCAGATGCTGGAGATGATCGACGAATACCGGCGCGACGGGGTGGTGGTCACATGCGATGTGCATCCCTACACCGCCGGCTCCACCACCGCCACCGTCCTGCTGCCGCCCTGGCTGCTGGAGGACGGCCACGAGGCCGCCATCCGCCAGCTCGCCGCCGCCGAGGTGCGGGCGCGCGTCAGGTCCCAGCTTCTGACCGATGTCAGCAGCTGGGACAACTGGTGGGTCTTCTCCGGCGGCTGGGAGGGCCTGCGCTTGGCCTGGGTCGCGGACGGCTCCGCGAATGCCCACTTGCAGGGCAGCTCGCTGCGGGAGGTCATCGCCAAAGCCGGGGTCACCGAGCCGCTCAGCCAGGCCGCCTTCGACGTGCTCTTCGACCTGCTGGCGGCGGAGCGGCTGCAGATGTCCCTGATCAGCTTCAACAACACCGAGCGCAACATCGCCCGGTTCATGGGGCAGCCCTACTGCAGCATCGGCAGTGACGCCCTGGTGAACCCGGGCGGGCATCCCCATCCGCGTCTTTACGGTTGCTTTGCGCGCGTGCTGAGTTCCTACGTCCGCGAGCAGGGGATCCTGTCGCTGCCCGAGGCGGTGCATGCCATGACCGGCCGCGCGGCGGCCGCGCTGGGCTTCCCGGAGCGGGGCCGGATCGCGGTGGGGGCGGCTGCCGATCTGGTGCTCTTCGACCCTCAGGTGGTGGCTGACCTGGCGACCTACGAGGATCCCCGCACGCCGCCCTTGGGGATCTCTCGGGTCCTGGTGGGGGGCCGGACGGTGGTCCAGGATGGGCGGCTGGTGGGCCCAGGGCTGGGCCACCCCGCCGAGGAGCCGCTGTCCGGTGGTCTGGGGAGGGTGGGCGCATGAGTCCCGCCGCGCGCCCACCGGAGGTGCTGGTCCGCGACCCCGGGCCGCCGCCACCAGAGCCGGCCGACGAGGTCCTGGATCCCATGGCGTTTCATCGCACCATCCCGGGCTACGAGCCCACCCCCGTATGCCCTGTCCCCGACCTCGCCGCCGAGCTGGGGGTGGGCGAGCTTTGGGTCAAGGACCAGAGCCGGTGCCTGGGGCTGCCGTCCTTCAAGCTCCTGGGCGGCTCCTGGGCGGTGAACCGCTTGATCCTGGAGCGGGCGGGGCTTCCCCTGGAGGGCGCGGGCTGGGCCGACCTGCGGGCCGCGGCCGCGGGCATGGGCGATGTCACCTTGGTCACCGCCACCGATGGCAACCACGGCCGGGGCGTGGCGCACATGGCCAGGGTGCTGGGTCTGGGCGCGGTCATCCTCGTTCCCCAGGGCACCAGCCAGGCCCGCATCGGCGCCCTCCAGGACGAGGGTGCGGAGGTCAGGGTGCATCCGGGCTCCTACGACCAGGCGGTCGAAGCCGCCGCCGCGGCCGCCACCGGCCAGGGATGGTTGCTGGTGGCCGACGTGGCGACCGGGACGGACCTGACCGTGCCCAGCTGGGTCATGGACGGCTACCAGACCATCTTTGCGGAGTGTGCCGACCAGCTCCCGGGCCCGGTCGACGCCGTGGTCGTCCAGGCGGGCGTGGGGGCGCTGGCCGGGGCCGCGGCCAGGTTCTACCTGAGCCGGCCTAGGCCCCCCAGGATGGCGGTCGTCGAGCCCCTGACCGCCGCCTGCTGCCTGGCCTCGGCACGGGCGGATCAGCGCGTCAGCATCGATGCCACTCAGGACTCGATCATGGTGGGGCTGAACTGCGGGACCCCGTCGGTGGTCGCCTGGCCGTACATCCAGGCTGCCACCAGCGTCTACTGCGCCATCGACGACGAGTGGGCCCGGCAGGCGATGCGGCGGCTGGCGGTGGTCGGGATTGAAGCCGGGGAGTCGGGTGCCGCGGGCCTGGCGGGCCTGCTGGCGCTCAGCCATCACCAGCCGGCCCGGCAGGCGCTGGGCCTCGATCCACGGGCTCGGGTGTTGATCCTCAACACCGAGGGGGCCACCGATCCGGGCGCCTATCGGGCGGTGGTCGGTGATATCGCAGTGAACAACCAGGAAGGCCGGCGTCGCGAGCCGTCGGCGGAGATGCCGGCAGGGACTGTGGGCGTCGCCCAAGGAGGCACATGACATGAGAGCAGCCACCCCGTTTCTCGATCGTGCGGAGGTGCATCGCCCCGGCGTGGCCGAGTTGCTCGGCGACCTGATCCACACGCCCTCGCTCAGCTCCGAGGAGGAGGCTGTGGTGAACCTGCTGGTGGAGCGAATGACCACTCTGGGTTACGACGAGGTGCGCGTCGACGGCTTCGGGTCGGTGATCGGGCGCATCGGGTCCGGGCCCATCAAGATCGTCTACGACTCCCACATCGACACAGTCGGCGTGGGCAGCCGTTCGGAGTGGCGCACCGAACCCTTCGAGCCGGTGATCGACGGAGACCGTCAGCACGGGGTGATGTTGGGCCGGGGCGCCTCCGACGACAAGGGCGGGATGGCGGCCATGGTCTACGGCGCCGCCCTCTACAAGCAGATGGGGGCCGACGAGAACGTCACCCTGTACGTCGTCGGCTCGGTGCAGGAGGAGGACTGTGACGGCCTGGCGCTGGAGAACCTGCTCCTGCACACCCTGCCGCGGCCGGACCTGGTGGTTCTCGGCGAGGCCACCAACCTGGACGTGTTCCGCGGCAACCGCGGCCGGATCGAGGTCCTGATCCGCACCCGCGGCTCGTCCTGCCACGCCGCCGCCCCGGAACGGGGGGTGAACCCGGTCTACAGCCTGTCCCCCCTGATCGCGGACATCGAGGACCTCAACCGTCACCTGGGCCACGATGACTTTCTGGGGGCGGGGACGGTGGCCCTCACCAAGATCGAGTGCGAGACCCCGTCTCTGAACGCGGTGCCGTCGACGGCCTCGATCTACCTCGACCGCCGTCTGACCGCGGGGGAGGATCCGGCCGGCGCCCTGGACGCCATCCGCGATCTCCCGTCGGTGCGGGCTGCCGGCGCCGAGGTCAGCCTGCTCACCTACCAGCGCACCTCGTTCACCGGCATGCGGCTGGGCCAGGAGAAGTCATTCGCGACCTGGGTGCTGCCGGAGGACCACATGGGGGTCCAGGCGGGCCTGGCCACGGGGCTGACGGCGCTGGACCGCAAGCAGGAGATCGGGCACTGGGTGTTCTCCACCAACGGAGTCGCCTCGATGGGCAAGCTGGGGATCCCGACCATCGGCTTCGGGCCGGCCAACGAGATCCACGCCCACACCGTCGCCGACCAGTGTCCGATCGACGACCTGGTGCAGGCGATCGCCTGGTATGCGGCCTTCCCGGCGGAGTACGCCCGCGGCCACAGCTCAGCCTCGCCCCGATGATCGCGCCCACGCTCAGGTGGCGGCGATCAGTCCCGTCCCGGCGCGGGGCCGCTCGGCGATGACGGTCCCGGTCGCGCTCTACCTCCAGGACGCGCACACCGTGCGCCAGGGTATGGCCCTGGCCCAGTACGCGGAGGCAAGTGGCTTCTCCGCGGTCTGGCAGGCCGAGAGCCGGCTGGCCCGCGAGGCGACGGTCCCCATGGCCGCCTTCCTCTCGGTCACCGACCGGATTCTGGTGGGCAGCGGCGTGGTCAACCGGTGGACCCGCAACACCGCGCTGCTGGCCTCGACCTTCTCCACCCTGGACGACCTCGCACCGGGCCGGGTGATGCTGGGGATCGGTGACTGGTGGGATCCCCTGGCCAGCCGGGTCGGCATCCAGCGCCGTCGCCCGGTGGTCGCGATGAGGGAGACCGTCACCGCCGTCAGGGCCCTGCTGGCGGGCGGTGCGGTGACCGTCCAGGGGGAATTCGTCCACCTGGACGGGGTGGAGCTGGACTACGTGCATCAGGAGCGGCGGCCCAAGGCGGTGCCGATCTACATAGGGGCCACCGGGCCGCGGATGATGGAGCTGGCGGGCGAGATCGCGGACGGGGTTCTGCTCAACTACCTGGTGTCGCCGGGGTACACCCGGCAGGCCCTGGAGCAGTTGCGGTCGGGGGCGGTGCGCGCCGGCCGTGACCTGGGCGACGTGGCCCGTCCTCAGTTGGTGATCTGCTCCCTGGACCGGGACCGTCGGGTCGCCCTGGACGCGGCGCGCCTGCTGATCACCCAGTACCTGGGCCAGCAGCCGCACCTCATGAAGGCGTCGGGTGTGCCCCAGGACCTGCTCGATCGGATCGCCGCGGTGTTGCACTGGCCGGCCACCCACGCCGAGGTGGTCGAGGCCGCCCACCTGGTGCCGGACGATGTGGTGCAGATGCTCAGCGCCTCCGGCGAGCCGGACGAGTGCCGGGCAAAGGTCGCGGAGTACATCGCCAGCGGTTGCACCTGCCCGGTGCTCTACCCGCTGGGGCCGGATGTGCGGGCGATGATCGACCTGTTCGCCGGGGGGCTCGACGGGGTGACCCCCGGCACGGGGGATGCGGGCGACGCTGGAGGTGAGCGATGACCTATGAGTTGATCGTCCGATCGGTGCGGCTGTCGCCGACCCAGGATCGTCCCGGACCCCTGATGGACGTGGCCATCGACGGCGGTGTCATCACCGCCATCCGCCCCGCCGGTGAGCTGGCGGCTGGCGGCGCCACCGAGCTGTCGGGGGAGGGGCGGCTGTGTTCCATCCCCTTCGTCGACCCGCACGTGCATCTGGACGCGGTCTTGACCGTGGGCGACCCCCACCACAACGAGAGCGGCACCCTGATCGAGGGCATCCAAACCTGGGCGGAGCGGAAGAAGACCCTCACCCTGGAGGACGTGAAGCGGCGGGCCCGGGAGGCGATCTTCTGGGAGGTGGCCCAGGGGACCGGACTCATCCGGTCCCACGTCGATGTCTGCGACCCCACCCTGGTGGCGTTGCGGGCCCTGCTGGAGCTGCGGGACGAGCTGGCCGACGTGGTCGAGCTGAGGCTCATCGCCTTCCCCCAGGACGGCGTGCTCTGCTTCCCCGATGGGGAGGCCCTGATGCGAGAGGCGATGCGGCTGGGATGCGACCTGATCGGCGGGATTCCCCACTACGAGTGGACCCGCGAGGATGGCATCGCCGAGGTCCAGTTCCTCTTCGACCTGGCGCGTGAGACCGGGGCCGGCATCGACCTCCACTGCGATGAGACCGATGACGAGCAGTCGCGCTTCCTGGAGCACGTGGCAGCGCGCACCATGCGGGATGGAATGCAGGGCCGGGTGGTGGCCGGTCACACCACCGCCATGGGGTCTTACAACGACGCCTACAGCTTCAAGCTGCTGCAGATCCTGCGCCGGGCGGGGGTCACCATCGTGGCCAATCCCCTGGACAACATCGTGCTCCAGGGGCGCTTCGACACCTATCCCAAGCGCCGGGGCATGACCCGGGTCAAGGAGCTGGACCGGATCGGAGTGAACGTGGTCTGCGGCCACGATTCGATCATGGACCCCTGGTATCCGCTGGGCCGGGGGTCGATGCTCGACGCCCTCTCGATGCTGGTCCATGTGGCCCAGATGACGGGCCGTCCGGAGCTGTTCTCGGCCTTCTCCATGATCACCGGCAACGCCGCCCGGGCCTCCGACGCCCCCGCCGACCTCCGGGAGGGGGGGCCGGCCAACCTGGTGGTCCTGGATTGCGAGGACGAGGCGGAGGCGATCCGGCTCCGTCCGTCCTGCCGCTGGGTGGTCCGCCGGGGCCGGGTGGTGGCCGAGACCCCGTCTCTGGCCCCGGTCGTGCGTCGCGGCAGCGGGGAGACGGTCCCGGTGACGTTCACCCGCTCCCCCGGGGGCGCGGATTGACCGGCGGCCGCGGCATCGCCGACCGCCACCGCAGGATGAGCGTGGGAATGCCGCCCTCACCCCGCTTCGGCCGGTCCGCGGCGCCGCCCCCCTCGCCTGACTCGGTGGTGTTTCCCGGGGAGCGGCGGTGAGGCCGGTCTGCATCACCAATGCCACGATCGTGACCATGGACGAGCGCGCGCCCCTGGTGGAGAACGGGGCCGTCGTGGTTGCGGACGGGCGGATCCAGGCCATCGGTCCGGCGGCGCTGACAGCCTCTCATCCCGACGCCGAGCTGGTGGACGCCGGCGGTGGCATCGTCATGCCTGGGATGCTGTGCACCCACACCCACCTGTACTCGGCGTTCGCCCGGGGGATGGCCCTGCCCGGCGACCCGCCCCGGAATTTCAAGGAGATCCTGGAGCGCCTCTGGTGGCGGCTGGATCTCCTGCTCACCCCGGAGGACATCGCCTCCAGCGCCGAGGTGGGGCTGGTGGACGCCATCCGCCACGGCGTCACCACCCTGGTGGACCATCACGCCAGCCCCTCGTTCGCGGACGGCAGCCTGGACGTCATCGCCGCCGCGGTCGAGGCCTCGGGGCTGCGCGCATGCCTGGCCTACGAGGTGTCGGAGCGCAATGGAGCCGCCTCGGCTGAGGCCGGACTCCGGGAGAACGCGCGCTTCATCCGCGCCATCCGTCCCACGGCGGCGGCCCGGGACGGCCGCCTGGCCGCCGCCGTGGGGCTGCACGCGTCCTTCACCCTGGGCGTGGAGACCCTCTCTGCCTGCGCCGACCTGAGCGCGGCGCAGGGAGTGGGCTGTCACGTGCACGTCGCCGAGGACCTGGTCGACCAGGATGACTGTCAGCGCCGCCACTCGACTCGCGTGGTCCCCCACCTGGTCGAGCAGGGCGTGCTGGGCCCCGGTTCGCTGGCGGCCCACTGCGTCCACGTCGACGGATTTGAGATCGCGGAGCTGGCCCGGGCCGGCGTGGCGGTCGCGCACAACCCGCGCTCCAACATGGGCAACGCGGTGGGGAGCGCTCCCGTCGCCGCGCTGAGCCAGGCCGGGGTGGTGGTAGGCCTGGGCACCGACGGCGTCAGCATGAACATGTTCGAGGAGATGCGCGCCGCGCAGGCGCAGGCCCGGCTGGCCGCCCAGGACCCGCGGCTGATGCCGTCCGACCGGGTGCTGGCGCTGGCTTTCGGAGGCGGTGGGCGCATCTGCGACTCGCTCTTCGCACCCTTTGCCCCCGGCCTGGGACCCCTCGGGCAGCTGCGGGCCGGCGGTCCGGCCGACCTCGTGATCCTGGACTACGCTCCCCCCACGCCGCTCACCCCTGACAGTGCCAGCTCACACCTGGTCTCGGGGGCCGATGGTGGCTGCGTCACCGACACCATGGTCGCCGGCCGGTGGCTGATGCGACAACGCGAACTGGTCAGTCTCGACCAGGCGGCGATCGTCGCCCGCAGCCGGGAGCGGGCCCGGGCGTTGTGGCGCCGGGCGGTTTCGGCGTGAGCCGGGGCGCCGGTCTCCCCGGGTTCCGCGCGGTGTCGCTGGGAGCGAGTCGACCAGGAGGTGGGAGATGATTCTGGACGGGGCGACGATCATCACGATGGACTCCGGGCGTCGCATCTTCGCCCGCGGCGCTCTGGTGGTGCGGGGGGACCGCATCGTTGCGGTCGGCCCCGCCGACGAGATCCTCAGCGCTCACCCCGACGAGGAGCGGGTCGATTTCAGCGGCCGGCTGATCATCCCCGGCCTGATCGACACCCACGTGCACCAGGCCCAGGCGATGATCCGTGACTGCGCTGACGACATGGCGCTGGTGCAGTGGCTGTGCGAGCGGGTGTGGGTGCTGCAGGGCAGTTACGACCACGAGGACGGCGTGGTCAGCGCCCGGCTCTGCATCGCCGAGATGCTGAAGTCCGGCACCACCACGTTTCTGGAGTCTGGACTGGCGCATCGATACGGCTTCGAAGGGGTGGCCCAGGTGGTGGCCGACACCGGCATCCGCGCCTGCCTCTCCAAGAAGGTGATGGACATCGCCACCTACGCGAGTGAGGACAACGCGATGCCGTTGGGGTTGCGCGAGACCCGCGAGGAGAGCCTGCTGACCACCCTGGACATGTTCGACCGCTGGAACGGGGCGGCGGACGGACGGATCCGCGTCGGCTTCGGGCCCAGAACCCCGGGTGGGGTGTCTCCCCAGCTCTACCGGGAGATGGTGTCCGAGGCTCGGGCCAGGGGGATGGGGATAACCATGCACCTGGCCGAGGTGGAGGCCGATCGCCAGTTCCTGCGGCAGACCTACCAGATGTCCCCGGTGGAGTTCGCCCGCAGCGTTGGCCTGGTGGGCCCCGACGTCGTCCTGGTGCACATGGTGTGGCTGGATGACCAGGACATCGCCATTCTGGCCGAGACCGGCACCAGCGTCTCCCACAACCCATCCTCCAACAGCAAACTGGCCTCGGGAGTCTGCCCGGTCCCGCGGCTGCTGGCGGCTGGCGTGAACGTGGCCCTCGGCTGCGACGGCGGGCCCAGCAACAACACCTACGACCTCCTGGCGGAGATGAAGCTGGCGGCGCTGGTGCACAAGGCGGTCTCCCTGGACCCGACTGTCGTCCCCGCCGAGAGTGTGCTGGAGATGGCCACCATCAACGGGGCCCGGGCCTTGCGGTGGGACCACGAGATCGGGTCCCTGGAGGTCGGCAAGAAGGCGGACATAGTGGTCGTCAACCGCGACCGCTGCGGTCTGTCTCCGGGGCTGAACCCGGTCTCCGCCTTGGTCTACAGCGCCACCGGCGCCGATGTGGATTCGGTCATGGTCGATGGCAGGTGGCTGGTCAGGCACGGCGAGCTGCTCACCATCGACGAGGAGGAGGCGGTGGCGCAGGCCAGGGAGCGCGCGCGGCGGCTGTACGCAGCGACCGGAATCGACCCTTCGCCGCGCTGGCCGGTGCTGTGAGCGCTCCCAGCAGAACCGCCGGTCCGAACCGTCCTGCAAGCTGGAGCGCGGTTGGCAGCGGCTCTCCGCTGTACTTTAGGGGCGTGGCGGCCAACCGGCGATTGGCGCGGATGCCGCTGCGGGCCTGGTATCCGGTGCCGCTGACGAGGGGCCGGCAGGCTGGCCTGGCCATCACCGCACGAGAGGGGATCCACTAAGTCATGTCGTCAGCAGAGCGCATCGTCGATCAGAGGGTCTACGGTCGGGCCGTCGCGCGCTGCCGGGAGCTCGGCATCGTGCTGCCGACCTTCTCGGAGCTCGCCGATCCCAGCCGTATCGACGGCGAGGTGCGGGCCGCCCTGGCCGGGATCGACCCGGACGCCCCCGACCCCCGCAACCTCTTCAGAGTTCACTGGTACAACGGAGCCGACCGCAGGAGCCTGGTCGGCGTCCCGGACCACATCGTGCTCCCGCCCGCGCTGACCGGGGTCCCCGCCACCATCGTGGTCGCTCTCGGTGACCGCTTCCCCATGATTGGCGCGCACAAGGTGCTGGCCGCGTATGCGTGTTTGGCGCCGCGCCTGGTCAGCGGCATGTTCGATCCCATCGGGCAGCGGGCGGTGTGGCCGTCGACCGGGAACTACTGCCGCGGGGGGGTGGCGATCTCCAGGATTCTGGGGTGCCGCGGCGTGGCGGTGCTGCCCGAGGACATGAGCTCGGAGCGTTTCGCGTGGCTCCGGCAATGGGTGGCCGACCCCGCCGACGTCATCACCACCCCCGGGGGCGAGAGCAATGTCCGGGAGATTTACGACCGTTGCCGCCTGTTGGCGGACGACGACCGCAACGTGATCCTCAACCAGTTTGCCGAGTACCCCAACCATCTGGTCCACCGCCTCTGCACCGGGGGGGCCATGGAGCGATTGGTCGAGCATCTCCGAGTCGAGCGGCCCGGCCTGGCCCCCTTCGCCTTCGTCGCAACCACCGGCTCGGCGGGCACGCTGGGCGCTGGGGACCACCTCAAGCGGCGGTACGGAACCCGGATCGTGGCCGCCGAGCCGCTGGAGTGCGCCACCATGTTGCGCAACGGATTCGGGGAGCACAACATCCAGGGCATCGGGGATAAGCACATTCCCCTCATCCACAACGTCATGAACACGGACGTGGTGGTGGCGGTGTCGGATCGGAGCACGGACCGGCTGGATGCCATCTTTCACACCGAAGAGGGACTCGAGGCTCTGCGGGGGCGGCCGGGGCTGGAGCCGCCGCTGCTGGCCACGATGGCCAGTGTCGGCCTGTCAGGGCTGGCCAATGTGGTGGCCGCGGTGGCGGTGGCCCGTCACTTCGAACTGGGACCAGAGGATGTCGTGCTGACAGTTGCCACCGACGGGGCGGCGATGTACTCCAGCGAGCGCGCCAAGCGGGTCCAGCGCGACTTCCCGCAGGGCCTGAGGGAAGGGCCCGTGCTGGCGGTGCTCGGGCAGGAATTGCAGGAAGCAGGGCACTCAGAGCTGCTGGAGCTGCGCCACCAGGACCGGACCAGGATCTTCAACCTCGGCTACTTCACCTGGGTCGAACAGCAGGGGGTCTCGCTGGAGGCCTTTGAGGCCCGGCGCCAGCTAGCATTCTGGGACGGGCTCATGGAGCAGGTGGCGGGCTGGGACGAACTCATCGTGGAGTTCAACGCCCAGGTGCGCGGTGGGGGAACCGCCTGAGCCACCAGCAGGTGCTCCGCCGGACGGTGCGGTCAGGGATCACCACCCCGTCCCGGCGGGGCCCTTTGAAGGTGCCGGCTGCCGGTTGGGGCGGACAACCCATCAGGGAAGCCGTGGGTCGCCCCAGGGGGCAGGAAGGGCGGCTCAGCCGCCCCAGCCACCGCCGCCGCGGCGACCCAGCCCGCAGCCGCGCCCGCCCCAGCGCCCGCGGCGCCTCATCCAGAAGAAGCCAATGAAGAGCAAAGGCAGGGGGAAGAAGTGCCAGTGCCCCAGGACTCCGCCAACGAGTCCGACGGCGATCACTGCGGACAGCAGCGTGGCGCCGATCCCGTAGCCCAGCCGGGGGCGCAGCCGCTGGCCAAGGGTCGGATGGGGAGGGGCAGGTGGAGGTGGTGGCGGGAGGTCGCTGAGAACCTGAGCCAGCTCTCCGGCTGTCCGAGCCTGGTACGCCGTGCCCACCCGCTCCTCCAGCTCCTCTAGCGTCAGCCGACCGACGGCGTGGTGCTGGCGCAATTCGTCGACGACGGTCTCGCGGTCACTGTCGGAGGCCCGTACCTCAAGGGGGCCACCCGACCGTGCTAACCCAGCCACGCACGGATCGTAGGGGGCGGTGAGCATCAAGTCAACGGCTCGCATTGCCTCGCGTTGCCTCAGCGAGGGGCGTACGCCGGCGCGATCGTTCCCTCACCAAGGAATGATACCGAGGCTCGGCCGCCGGAGAGCGGCAGTCAGTGGCATGGCCAATGCATATTCAGGAGCGGCACAAGCTGGTGGACGAGTCGAGATCCATGTACCGGGCCGGGCTGGGAGGTGACAACTGGCCGCGTGAGTTCACTGGTGTGGTCGAGGGACGATGGCGTCAGCGCTCGAGCAGAGGCGGGTCGACGGGAGATCGGGAGGGCTACCAGAAGGAGCGGAGAGAACCGCTGAACGGACAACACCCGCGGGCTCGATTTGACACCGTCGGGGCCAGGTGGTAGGTTTGCCCGGCTAGACGACTATAGACGTTCATCTGGAGTTCACCGGTGCTGACCCGCACATCGTCCCGCCCCCTGCCCATCCAGCTGGCGGATGCGATCCGAGAAGAGATCATCTCCGGGGCATGGCCGGCCGGATTCCAGCTCCGCAACGAGGCCGACCTCGCCAGGGAGTACGGGGTGGCTCGAGCCACCCTGCACAAGGCCGTGACGATGCTCGTCACCGAGAAGCTGCTCGTCCAGGCCCATGGGCGCGGCACCTTCGTCCGAGATCCGGAGGGGGACGCTGGGTTGGGGCAGAGGCTCGTGACGATGACCGAGATTCTCCGGGCCACGGGCCGGAGATTTGTCACCGAGATCCTCGGGCAGACGATCACCCTTGCGGGGGATGCCGATGACGACATCCCCGCTCGTGACCTCCTCCATGCTGGCGCCGCCGGCATCCTCCGACTCCACCGCCGCCTCATCGTGGATGGAGCCCCTTATGTCCTCCTCGACAACCGGGTCCGGCTGGACCAATGCCCTGGGCTGGAAGCGGTGGATTTCCGCGCCCTGTCGCTGTTCGCCGCCATCGAGCAGACCTCCGGGCACTTGGTGACTGCGGGGCGACGCACCTTCGACGCTGTCGCCGACGCGAATCGCGCGGCTCAGCTCGGCATCGAACCGGCAGCTCCACTGCTCCACATCGAGCAGCTCACCGCCTTGGACAAC
This sequence comes from bacterium, assembly GCA_021795235.1. Taxonomy (GTDB): domain Bacteria; phylum Chloroflexota; class Dormibacteria; order Aeolococcales; family Bog-877; genus AG-12. The sequence continues at coordinate 40,187 of JAJYPP010000009.1, read as the reverse complement.
GGGGTGGCGGTCGAATACTCGGATGTGTGGATGAGCGGCGAGCGGCTGCGCGTAACCACCACGGTGACGCGGTGATCCGCATCGCGGTGGTGGGCAGCTACGGCGTGGGTCTGGTGTTCCGCCTGGCCCGCATGCCCGATCCGGGAGAGACCCTGGCCGGGGAGGAGTTCCGCGTAGACCACGGGGGGAAGGGCTCGAACCAGGCGGTCGGAATGGCCCGCCTTGGGGCGCAGGTTGCCCTGCTGACAGCTGTGGGGGACGATGAGTTCGGGCGCGGCGCCCGGCAGCTCTGGCTGCGCGAGGGCGTGGGTGTGACCGTGGTCGTGGCGAGGGCATCGACGATGGCGGGGGCGATTCTGGTCGAGCCGACAGGGCAGAACCGCATCGTCATCGCACCGGGTGCGCTGGCTGAGCTGCGCCCCGAGCATGTTCGGGACTTCGCCGCGGAAATCGGCGCGGCCGACGTCTGCGTCACCGGGCTCGAGATCCCGCCCGACACCGCCGAGGAGGCTCTGCGGGTGGCGCGAGAGCGTGGGGTAACGACCGTGCTCAACCCGGCACCGGCTCCCTCCCATCCGGTCGGCCCTGAGTTGCTGGCGCTCGCTGACCACCTGACCCCCAACGTCACCGAGCTGGCCCGCCTGACCGGGCTCGCCGGCACCGGAGATCGAGCGGTGGAGAGGGCCGCCCGCGCTCTGGCGGGGCGCAGTGGGGGGGTGGTGACCGTGACGCGGGGCGCCGCCGGGGCGTTGGTGGTGAGCCAGGGGAAGGCAGTCCCGGTAGCCGCCGACTCCGTCGTGGCGGCTGACACGACCGGTGCCGGAGACGCCTTCACGGCGGCCTATGCAGTGGCAATCGCCATGGGCCACGGGCCGGTCGCCGCCGCCTATTTCGCCTGCCAGGCGGCCGGACATTCCGTGCGCTTCGCCGGCGTGATCCCATCTCTTCCGCACTGGCGTGACCTGCCGGGGCCACCACCGCCCGACGCCGCCGAGATCGAGCCCGCAACTCTGGCATGAAGGAGTGCCCATGACCGTACGACTCGTCATCGATACTGACACCGCCGCCGACGACTGCTTCGCCCTGCTCGCCGGGTTGCTGCACCCACAAGCGAAGCTGGAGGCGGTGACCGTGGTGGCCGGCAACGTCGCCTTCGACCAGCAGGTGACCAACGCGCTGCTGACCATCGAGGTTGCCGGCCGCGGCGGTGAGGTCCCGGTCCATCGCGGGTGCGAGCGGCCGTTGCTCCGGGAATGGGTCAGCGCGGAATACGTGCACGGCATCGACGGTCGAGGGGGCGGGGAGTTCGCCGGCCCGAAGCAGACCGCCGATCCCGAGCACGCCGTCGACGCTCTGCTTCGCCTGGCCGATCGCTATCCCGGCGAGCTGGTGATAGTCGCGATCGGACCGCTGACGAACATAGCCAGCGCGGTGGTGCGGGATCGCGACTTCTCCCGCAAAGTGAAGGCGCTGTACGTGATGGGCGGAGCCAACAATGGCCGCGGCAACATCACCGCGGCGGCGGAGTTCAACTTCTACGTGGACCCAGAAGCGGCTCGGATCGTACTTGGGGCCGGGTTCACAACCACGATCGTGACCTGGACCCTCACCGTGCGCCAGGCGGTGTTCGACCGCGTCCGGCTCGCGGAAATCGAGGCGCTGGACACTCCGCTGTCCCGCTTCTTCACCACGGTCAACGGGCCGACATTGGCCTTCGACGAGAAGGTGGGGATCGGGGGCAGCACCCACCCGGACGCATTGACCTGTCTGATCGCATTGGAGCCGGCCCTGGTGACCCGATCGGCGCCGTATTTCGTGACCGTCGAGACCCAGGGCGAGCTCACCAGGGGTTACTCGCTCTTCGACTGGGGGGTGTTCGGTAGGCTCGCCAATGCCACCGTGGTCGAGGAGATCGACGGGGACGCCTTCTACGCGGCGATGACCAGGTTGCTCACCGGCAGCGGCGGGGCATCGCCCGCCGAACCGGGCGCGCCATCCCGGCCGGAGGGGGGAGCCATTCAATGAGCGATGTCCTGGGCCCCATCGCGGCACGGTTGCAGTCCACGCTAATTGCCCCCGCGACCACGGTTGCCGACATCGAGTCCCACTGCGCCGACTGTGTCGCGTACGGCTTCCAAGCGGCGATGGTCCCAGCTCGGTGGGTGCCGCTCAGCCGTGAGCTGCTGGCGGGCACCGGCGTACTGGTCGCCTCAGCGGCAGACTTTCCCTTTGGGGCCATGACCACACGAGGGTTGGTTGCGGAGATTGGGGCACTGGTGGATGCCGGCGTCGATCAGATCGATGTGGGGCTACCGATGGGGCTGATCCGTAGTGGCGATGTCGGTGCGCTCGCGATCCACATTGCGGCGGCGGTGTCCGCGGCCGGGGTGGTGCCGTTGAAGGCCATGCTCGAGCTGCCTCTGCTCACCGCCGAGGAACGGGACATTGCGGTCGACGTCTGTGTCGACGCGGGGATCAGCTACCTGAAGAACGCGAGCAGTGGCGCGGTCGGGGTCGCGACGCCGGAGGACATCGCCTACCTGCGCAGGCGGGCCCCGCACCACATTGGGATCAAAGCCTCGGGAGGGATCAAGACCCTCGCCCATGTGGTCGCCCTGCTGGAGGCCGGTGCGGACCTGGCTGGTACCAGTAACGCTGTGGAGATCGTCACCTCTGCCGGGTCCAGGGCGCGCCCATCCCGAGACCCAGCACCGTCCTACTGACCAGGCCAAGAGAGGCCCGGCTGCCTGCGGGCCGAGCTCTGACGGCGAGTCGCGGGGAGCGAGGTCCGGAGAGGGCACCAGCCTCGCCGCCTGGATCTGAGCCACCGCTTGGCAGCCATGGAGTCGCACCTCCCGGCTTGGCGGCAGGCATCCCCGGGCAGAGAGCGCCCCGTGCCGCCAGTGCGCCCGGGCCTTCTCCGCCGACGACCTGGAAGCGTTGCCTCACGGCCACGCTTCCCAGCCGGAGTGCGACTGCGAGGTAAACCTGCGCGACGCTCGGCTGGCAGCGCTCCGACCGCCGATCGAGGTGTCGGCGTGGGTTGCTCTCGTGCGCATGAAGCGAGATGAGCCGCTCGCGCTGCCGCTGCCCCGCGACCGCAATGACAGCGTCCTTCGGTACGCCAAGCCGGACCCCAAACTTAGGTGGCCAGCCCAGCAGATGGCACGTCGGTTAACCTTGATAGGTGCCCGGTTTCCCCGCCGCCACGGTTGATGCTCTGCCGTTCGCGGGCGAGCCGGCGGCCGATCGGCTGTTGGTCGCCGATCCCATGGCGCTTCTGCTGGGCTTTCTGCTCGACCAGCAGGTGCCTCTGGAGCGGGCCTTCTCAGCGCCTTGGGCGCTGCGGGATCGGCTTGGGACCATCTCCCCTGCGGGCCTGCTGGCCCTGGACCAGGAGGCGGTCGAGCGAGCGTTTGCGGGGCCGCCCGCCCTGCACCGCTTTCCCAAGATGATGGCCCAGCGGGCGCTTCGTCTCTGTGCGTTGCTGGTCGATCAGTACCAGGGCCGTCCCGAGCGGGTCTGGGAGGGGGCAATCGATGCCGAGGACCTGACGCGACGGCTCCTGGAGCTGCCGGGGATGGGGCCCATGAAGGCGAGAACCTTGTTGAGCGTTCTGGCCAAGCAGCTGGGGGTGCGGCCCAAGGGCTGGGAGCGTCTCATCCCCGATCATCCGACCCTGGGCGACGTGCAGGACAAGGAGGGGCTGCTGCGCTACCGGTCCTACAAACGCAGCCAAGAGCAGAAGGGGGCCGGGTGACCGAAGCCGGCGCGAGCGAGCGGGTGATCGCCCGAGCGGTGGATAGGGTCTGCCATTTGATGTGGTTCCTGATGCGCCAGGAGCCGGAGGTCATAGCTCTCGCCGAGGAGCACCAGGCCATGGGATTCCCCCACTACTTGACCAGTCGCATGGGGGTGATGGAGGTGGACCGGTGGGCCGATGAGGTGTTCATCGCGCCCCGCTCCCTGGTTGAGCACCTGCTGCCCCGCTGCCTGGCGCTGGACCCGCCCGTCTACGTCGACCTGTCGCTGGCGGCTGCGGGGCGAGCTCTGAGCCGCATTTCGCCGACCCCGCCCCCGGCTCTTCTGGAGCTGGCCGAAAGGGTGGAGCCGGAGGGTGGCCTCGTTTCGGCCTGGGCCAGGTGGTCCAGATCGGGCGATCCCTACCGAGACTCCGTCAGGGACGCCATGGTCATCCGCGAGGACCGGGCCCATGGCCACTACCGCGCGGCCGCCGAGGCGGGCCTCTCTCCGCTGGAGCTTCTGGTTCTGACCCAGCTCTGGAAGGGGCGTGAGGTCGACCTGATCACCAAGGGATTCAAGTGGGGGGAGCCGGACGTCGCCCTGGCGACGGGCGCGCTCCAGCGGAGGGGGCTGGTTGAGGCCGCGGGATCGATTTCGGCTGCCGGCCGGCGCCTGCGGGAGGAGATCGAGGAAGGAACCGACCGTTGGGCCTCGCGCTACCTGCTCGGACTGGGGGATGAGCGGCGGCGGACCGTGGTGGCCGAGCTCGAGCCACTGGGATCGATCTGAGCATGGCCCGGGCCGTTACCACCAGGGCCGTTGCGGAGTTACAGAACGGGGATGGCGACTGACGGTCGGCCCCGGGCCGAGCACGAGGAGAGATGATGCGAAGGACCGGTCGGGCGGTGGTGGTGGTGGGGGTTATGGTTGTCCTGGTGGCCGGGGCTGACCTGGGACTCTCCTACTCCCGCTCGTCCAGCGTGCGGCAGCAGCAAACGTCCCTCAGTCAGCAGCTGGCTCTGTACCAGAGCCAGGGCCTGCCCGCCGCTCAGGCCAAGCAGCTGCGGGTGCAGCTGGATCAGGTCGCATCCATCAGGTGGTGGTCACCAACCTTTCTCATATCCAACCTCTCGCTGCGTCTGACGCAGATCCGGCAGACCGCCGGTCGCGACTGGGAGCAGTCGCTGATCGATGCCCGGGGCCAGGCGCGGACCTACCTGGCCAGCTACCAGAAGTTCTACTCGGGGAACTCCGCCTGGCTCGCTGGTTCGAACACCAAGCAGGAGCAGGCATGGTCGGCCAAGCTCACCTCCGCCACTACCCCCGGGTCTCTGGAGTCTTTGGTCTCGCAGATCCAGCTGAGCCTGGCCCAGGCCCGGGCCCAGGTCAGGGCGGCGCAGGCCAAGGCCGCCGCCAGCGTCACCATCGCCGCGGCCCCCGGCGGCCTGCTGCAGCAGGCCGCCCAGCTGGAGGCGATCGCCAGGAGCGACAACCTCTCGCCGCTGGAGGTCCCCCAGGACGCGGCGGCCCTGCGGCAGGCGCTGGCCGCGGGCCAGCCCGCGAGCAGCCAGACCGCGGCGCTACGGGCCCAGCTGACCGCGCTGCGGGCGGACATCGGGCTCAACGACCAGCTGGTCTCCCAGTCGCTGGCGGTCATGGACCTGGTGGACCAGGCGGCGGCGGAGCAGACCCCGCAGTCGTCGGCCTACCTGGCCAGCTACCAGAGCTCACAGACGGCCCTGACGGCAGCTCAGACGGCTGCCCAACTGGTGGCGGTACAGAAGACCCTGAACTCCCTGCAGCAGGAGACCCAGGCCAGCCTCAGCTCCGACCGGTGCGGGCACACGACCATCTCCGGCAAGTCCATCCTGATCTCCTTGTCGCTCCAGGAGATGGTGTTCTACGACAACGGCTGCGCCGTCAGGGCGACCCCGGTCACCACCGGTCGGCACCTGCTGCGCACTCCGACCGGGACCTACCACATCTTCGACAAGCAGTCCCCCTACGTCTTCATCTCCCCCTGGCCGCCGGGATCCCCGTTCTGGTACCCGACCAGCCCGGTCAACTGGGTGATGGAGTTCGATCAGGGCGGGTACTACATCCATGACGCCCCGTGGGAGCCCACCTCGGTCTACGGGCCCGGATCCCAGAACGGCCCGGACGCCAGCCATGGCTGCGTGCAGACGCCCGGGTCGGTGATGGCCTGGGTCTACGGCTGGACTCCCATGGGGACCACGGTGGTGGTCGTCAACTGAGCCCGCCCGGGCCGACCGAGGCCGGGCCGGAGGAGATCGGGCCTCACCAGGAGGTGGATCCGGCTCTGGTCGAGCAGCTGGCCTTCCGCAGTGAGCTGCGGTACATCTTCCGGCGGGCGCTCACCGCCCTGGACAGCAGCGCCGCGGAGTTCGGGTTGAGCCAGATGGGCTATCACGCGGTCCTGGTGCTCGGGGGCGCGGGACCGGGAGGGCTGGCCGAGCAGGACCTGGTGGACCACCTGGCCAGCAGCCGGGCCCACACCTCAGTGCTCGCCCGGGCTCTGGTTGAGGCCGGCCTGATCGAGCGCTGCCCGCTCGGTCGGGATCGCAGGCGGGTGACGCTGCGGTTGACGCCGGAGGGGTGGAAGGTGGTCGAGCGCATCGCCCAGAGCCATCGCGAGCGCCTGCGCTCGCTGGTCGAGGGCTGGGATCCGGCCGCCTTCGAGCAGCTGCTGGAGCGGATCATGGCGGTGTACCTCGGCATCAACGGGCGGGTGCGGGTGGAGCGTCTGGAGCTCGAGCCCGACAGCGAGTGACCCCGATTCTCTGCCGCCGACGATAATGGGCCGCCGGGTGACGACCCAAGACCATGCTCCCGGCAGGCGCCTCCCGGCGTCCCGGTCGCAGCGGAGGAGTTGCGCATGATCAGGCCGAAGATTCCCCCCCACCTTCGGGCGCAGATGGACGGGCCGGCCTATCTGGGCCCGACCACGTTCTCCAAGGTGGCTGGGATTTCGGAGGAGGCTGAGCTCGACCAATGGCGCCCTGACTTCGCGATCATGGGTGCCCCCTTCGATGACGCGACCACCTACCGCCCCGGAGCTCGGTTCGGCCCCAGAGCGGTCAGGATCGCCAACTACCAGATTCCCGGATGGCACCTGGACCTGGAGGTCGCGCCCTTTGAGGAGCTGACGGTGGTGGACTACGGGGATGCCGTCTGCCCGCCCGGGCAGACGGAGGCGTCCCACCAGGCGATCTACGAGCGCGTCCGCCAGATCGCCAGCCGGGACATAATTCCGGTCGTGATCGGCGGGGACCATTCGATCACCCTGCCGTCGGCGACCGCGGTCGCCGACTCGGTCGGGCGCGGCAAGCTGGGGATAGTCCACTTCGACGCCCATGCCGACACGGCCGCCGACAGCTTCGGCAACCCCCTCTCCCACGGCACCCCCATGCGAAGGCTGGTGGAGTCGGGGGCGGTGCCGGGACCCAACTTCATCCAGATCGGACTGCGCGGGTACTGGCCCCCCAAGGAGGTCTTCGACTGGATGCGGGAGCAGGGCATGCGCTGGCACCCGATGGAGGAGATCTGGCGGCTGGGAGTCGCCGAGGTGGTGCGCCGGGCGGTGGGGGAGGCGATGGACGGGCCCGAGCTGATCTACGTGTCGGTCGACATCGATGTCCTCGATCCCGGCTTCGCCCCCGGCACGGGAACCCCGGAGCCGGGAGGGATGGACCCCGCCGACCTGCTGCGCGCCATCCGTCAGGTGGCGCTGCACACGCCGGTAGTGGCCATGGACGTGGTCGAGGTGGCGCCCGCCAACGACCCCGCCGAGCTCACCGCCCAGAACGCCAACCGCTGCATCATGGAGTTCATCTCCGCGGTTGCCGCCAAGCGCCGTGGGGCCCGCGGCATGGCGGCCCTGGGTGAGCCCTCCCGCGCCGCCCGGGGCTGAGGCGGCCGGTATGCGAGAAGTCGTGGAGCTCCTATCGGGCAGTGCCGCCTATGTCACCGGGCAGGTCCCGCACGTCAACGGCTGACCGGTGCTCGACCGGGCGCGAGGGTGGTGCTGATCCCGGCGGGCTCCTCCCCACTGTCGGAGCGGGACCCGCGCCACTCGACGGCTTCAGCTGCTACAGCTTCTCGATGGCTTCGCGCAGCACCGCGCTGACCGTGGTTCCCGCTGCGCGAGCGCGGCGAGTGAGTTTGTCGTAAAGAGGCTGGGGCACACGGGCTTGTACCTTGGGTGAGTGCTTCTCGAGTCCGTTCAGCGACGGCCGGCCTCGGATGCCAGGACCAGGTCTGCTCGGGCGTAGGTCCTCCAGCTCCAGGCGCTCAAAGCGATCTGCCCAGGCCTCTGCCTCGCCGTCAGTCATGCCATGCCCGCTTGTCATTCGTCCCATGGCGCCAGGCTCCTGTATTCCGCGACGAACTGCGACCGGAGTTTCATCACATGGACGATGTAGGTGCCTCCCGCGTACTCCGGGACTGTTCCGACCTCCAGGTCGATGCCCCCGCGATCCGGACCGACGTACAACGTCATGCCATCCCCGACGTCGAAGGCCAAGACGTGGTGAGCGAGGACGTACAGGGTGCGGGCGCGGGCAATGCCGTGGTGTTAGGAGCTGGTGAAGAGAACCTCCATGGTTGCATGCCCCACATTATGGCCGACACAAATCGCGAGGACCAGGGGACCAGGTGCGGTGGCTGGACTCCGTCTGCTCCGACCTCCTTCGTCCTTCCAACAACTGTTTCCAGCCGGCGATGAAACTGCCCGGCAAGGAGTCGGTGGCCAACCAAGGTCGGCAAGGACTGTGACCGCCCCACCATCCCGCTGCAACCGGTGCTGCACACCGGCCTCGCGGATCCCGGCCAAGAATCCCGGGGTTTGCCCTCTGCACCACCGCCAGCCCGCTCACGATCAAGCGTCACGTCGACCGCCGCCTGGCCGCCATGCCCGCTGCCTCGGGAGTCGTCCACAGTGCCTGATGGGCTCCGATCACGGTCCCAACGGCGCCCGAATCACCTGATGGATGTAGGGCCGAACCTGGGTGTCGCCGCAGCGACACCCAGGAGGCGCGGAACCATCACTCTGTGACCACGACCACCCCGGGCGTTGTCCCCCAGCTCCCCCAACCTCCACGCCCGTCCCCTCCGCTCCCCATCCCCACTGCTACTACGGTGCCATTCCTTCATGACTCAACGATCGCTGGATGGTGCGACTGCTTGGTGGTTGGCAACGGTCCAGGACCTACCCGGAGCCGGAGGTGCCAGGGTGACCAAGGGCGCAAGCCGGGATCAGAGCCCCGATCCAGGCGGGGACCGGCTCGCAGCCCGGGTCCGACGCAAGGCGATTCGTAGCGCCCTGCCCCGAGATCTTGGCGGCGACCCGCGTCAGGATCCCCCGAAGAAGCTCCTGACTCGCTTCCAGAGGACGCTGAACAGGATCCCCAACATCCCCACGGATTGAGGCTGGGCCGGGGCCGGTGCCGGAGCGGTGGGGGCGGCTGGAACGGCCTGTGCGGCTGGAGTCGGTGTCGGCGCCTCCGCCGCCTCCGGAAGTCCCTGGTCCGCCAGGGACTTCTCCACGCACTGGGCGAACTGGGTCAGGAGGCGGTCCGCGACGTCCTGCATCAGGCCGCGGCCAAACTGGGCCACCCGGCCGGTGATGGCGACGTCGGACTGGATCCGGCCCAGCGACCCTCCACCCTCGGCCGCTTCCACCGTCATGGTTATCGTGGCCTTGGCGTTGCCCGCCCCCTTGGGATCCCGGCCCTCGCCGCGCATCACCAGCCTGCGCCCCTCCCGGTCGACCTCGACTACGGTCATGGTGCCGTCGTAGCTGACCGTCACCGGCCCGACCTTGACCGTGACCCGCCCCTTGTAGGTGCGCTCGTCCACCCGCTCGGTGATGCTGGCCCCGGGCAGGCACGGCGCTATCCGCTCGAGGTCCTCCAGTAGCGGCATCAAGCGGTCTGGCGGCATCGCCAGCTTGAGTGAGTTCTCCAAGAGCATGGGTCACCTCCTGCAGCGGATGGGGGCCATGATCTCACCCGGCGGCGCCTTCGTGCCGCGGCCCCGTCGCCTCCGCTCCCGCGGTCAGCCCGGTGGGTAGGCGCCCAGGCGGTGCCTCTCCAGATCCTCCACGGTGTCGACATCGGCGGGATCGCCGGGACACTCGACCTCTAGAACCATCTCGGGGTGGGCGCGCATGAGCTCGCGAGCCCCATGGTCCCCTTCTTCTGGAAGCAGGTCCCAGACCTCGGCGGCAAGGCGGACCGGGTGGCCTCGGCGGCCCGAGTAGCTGGCGGCGGTGATGGGGGCGATCTCAGCCAGCCGGACCGAGTCCCAGGCCGTGGAGGGGATCAGCGGCTGGTCGCCGAGCGCGACCAGGACCCGGTCGTGACCCTGGGAGCGGCACCACTCGATGCCCAGCCGGAGCGAGGTCGCCTGGCCCGAAGCCCAGTTGGGGTTGTGCAGCAGGACCACGCCGGGGAGCAGGATGGCGGACAGGTCCAGCGCGCCGTCCACCACCGCCACCTCGTCGCAGCCGGAGCTGAAGGCGGCCAGCATCGGCCACTGCACCAGGGGCCGCCCCCGGAAGTCCGCCAGCAGCTTCGACCCGGCGCCCAGGAAGCGGCTGGAACCACCGGCCGCCAGCAGCAGCCCCGCCGTCGTCACCGCTCAGCCCAGCTTGGTGGCGGAGGCGGGGGTGGTCGGAATGGCGCTCCTGTGGATGGGCCCCTTCCCGTCGCGCAGGGAGGGGGCGGGGCGACCAGTGCGCAGGGCTATGATCTCCGCGCAGATGGCGATCGCGGTCTCCTCGGGGGTGCGGGCCCCGATGTCCATCCCGATCGGCCCCATGATCCGCCCCAGCGCGCCCGCCGGGACGCCCTCGGCCACCAGCGTCCGGCAGCGCTCCTCGTGGGTGCGCCGCGACCCCAGGGCCCCCAGATACCCCGCCCGGGTCGCCAGCGCCGAGCGCAGCGCCGGGACATCGAACTTGGGATCGTGGGTGAGCACGCAGATCGCGTCGCGCTCCTGCAGCGGTGGGGAGACGGAGTCCAAGTAGACGTGCGGCCAGGAGCACACCACCTCGTCCGCCATCGGGAACCGGGCCCTGGTGGCGAAGGTGGACCTGGCGTCGCAGACGGTGACCCGATAGCCGAGCACCTTGGCCACCTGCGTCAGGGCGGCGGTGAAGTCCACCGCTCCGAAGATCAGCATGCGGGGGGGGGGCGCGAAGGCCTCCACGAACACGGTGACCGCCTCCCGTTGCGCTTCCCCGAACAGGCCGTAGTGGCGAAAGTCGGACTGCCCGGCGGCGATCGCCCCCAGGGCGTCACGGGCGACGACCCGGTCCAGGTCGGGGTTTCCCAGCGACCCCGAGATCGCTCCCGAGGGTTCCACCAGGATCGAGGCGCCGACCCAGGTGGTCCCTCCCGAGATGGGGATCGCGGCCCCCTCGGCGAGCTGGCCGGGATCCTCCCCCCTGTCCAGGCGCACCACCGTGGCCTGGGCCACCGGCGTCTCCGCCAGCAGAGCCTCCCTGAGTCGGGGGTAGAAGGTGGGCAGCCCGGGGTCGACCAGGACGTGGACCGTGCCGCCGCAGGTCAGCCCCACCGTGAGCGCCTCGGCGTCGGAGTAGCCGAAGCTGATCACCCTGGCGGAGAGCCTCTCCGCCAGGGCCCTTGTCGCCTCGCTGACGACGGCCCCCTCGACGCAGCCTCCCGAGACCGAGCCCGCCACCTCGCCCCGGTCCGAGACCGCCATGGTCGCCCCCGGGTCACGGGGTCCTGAGCCCTCCACCCCGACCACCCTCGCCAGGGCGACCAGTTGTCCCTGCGCCAGCCAGCGGTCGATATCCGCCAGGACCTCCTTCATCCCGAGGCCTCACGGCTGAGGGCTGGAGCAAGGGCCTGAGCGCACGGGATCCCAGGCGCCGGAGCGGTCATCAGCACCGACCGCGAGCTTCGTGGTTGGCGAGGCGGGCGCCGGGTCTCCAAAAACCTCTCGCGGCGAGTAAACTCACCCACCGTGCCAGTGTAGGCACTTGCCAAACCAGGAGGGGAACATGCAGACACCCGCTGCGTTTGAGTACGACCGCGCGGCCACAGTCGGCGAGGCGCTGGCGCTGCTGGAGCGGCACGGTCCCGAGACCCGGCTGATCGCCGGGGGGCACAGCCTGCTGCCGATGATGAAGCTGAGACTGGCCCGACCGGAACGCCTGGTCGACATCAACCCCATCTCCGAGCTGAGCTACATCCGTCTGGAGGGAATGGAGCTCGTGATCGGGGCGATGACCCGCCACGCGCAGCTGCTGGCCTCCGCGGAGCTGCTCCGCAACTACCCCATCTTCGCCGACGCGGAGCGGGTCATCGCCGATCCCGTGGTGCGCAACCGGGGCACCATCGGCGGATCGCTCTGCCAGGGCGATCCGGCCGAGGACCTCTCCGCGGTCGTGTGCGCGCTGCGGGCTCAGCTGGTCATCCGCTCCTCCAACGGTGCACGGACGGTCGCCGCCCGGGAGTTCTACCTTGGCCCCTACGAGACCCAGGTCGGCCCCGCCGAGATGCTGACCGAGGTGCGAATCCCCCTGCGCCGGGGCACGGGCAGCGCCTACGAGAAGGTGGAGCGGCGGACCGGCGACTGGGCGATCGCGGCGGTGGGCTGCTTTGTCACTCTGGAGGGCGAGCGGGTCTCGGATGTGGGGATCGGGCTGGCCGCCGTCAACGCCCCCGGCTTCGCGGCTGAGGAGGCGGAGGCGGCGCTGCGCGGCCAGCCGGCCGCGCCGGAAAACCTGGCCAGGGCGGCTGATCTGGCGGCCGTAAGCTGCCGGCCTCAGTCGGACCAGCGGGGGCCCGAGGAGTACAAGCGGCACCTGGTTGGGGAGCTGACCAGGCGGGCCCTGGCGCGGGCGGTCAGGCGGGCTGGACAGGGAGGGGCTTGATCATGCAGGTGACGATGACGGTCAACGGAGAGAGTGTGACCCGCGAGGTGGAGCCCAGACTGCTCTTGGTCCACTTCGTCCGCGACGAGCTCGGGCTCACCGGCACCCACTGGGGCTGCGACACCTCCAACTGCGGCACCTGTGTGCTGTGGATGGATGGGGAGCCGGTCAAGAGCTGCACCGTGCTCGCGGTGATGGCCGACGGCCGTGACATTCGGACCGTCGAGGCCCTGGAGGGGGCTGCCGGGCTCGACCCGGTTCAGGAGGGCTTCATGCGCGAGCACGGGCTCCAGTGCGGCTTCTGCACCCCGGGGATGATGATGACCGCTCGCTGGCTGCTGGACCACAATCCCGACCCCAGCGAGCAGGAGATCCGGGAGGCCATCTCCGGGCAGATCTGTCGCTGCACCGGCTATGAGAACATCGTGAGAGCGGTACGCTGGGCGGCCCAGCGGCAGCAGGAGGTGGCGTCATGACGGTCACCGAGCCAGCGCCGACCAGCGCGGCGGGCAACCCCATCGGCTTCGGCCGGATGCTGCGCAAGGAGGATGCCCGCTTCCTGCGCGGGAAGGGGAACTATCTGGACGACATCAAGATCGCGGGGATGCTCCACGGCGCCATTCTGCGCAGCCCGTACGCGCACGCCCGGATCGTCTCGGTGGACACCTCGGCCGCGGAGGCCCACCCCAAGGTCAGAGCCGTGGTCACGGGCAAGATGCTGGAGGGCCTCAAGCTGGCCTGGATGCCAACCCTCTCGCGAGACGTGCAGGCGGTGCTGGCGACCGACAAGGTGAGGTTCTTCGGCCAGGAGGTCGCCTTCGTGGTGGCTGAGGATCGCTACTCGGCGCACGACGCCCTGGAGCTGATCCAAGTCGAGTACGAGCCGCTGGAGCCGGTGGTTGACGCCAGGCGGGCCCTGGAGCCCGGCGCCCCCGTCATCCGCGACGACATCGAGGGCAAGGCCGACAACCACATCTTCGACTGGGAGGCGGGCAGCCGCGAGGAGACTGATGCCGTCTTCGCGAAGGCGGAGGTGGTGGTCTCCCAGAACATGCTCTACCCCAGGGTCCATCCGGCGCCGATGGAGACCTGCGGCAGCATCGCCCACCTGGACAAGGTGACCGGCCAGCTGACCGCCTGGTCGACCACCCAGGCGCCCCACGCCCACCGGACTCTGTACGCCCTGGTGGCAGGGATTCCGGAGCACAAGGTGCGGATCATCTCCCCCGACATCGGGGGCGGCTTCGGCAACAAGGTGGGAATCTACCCCGGCTATGTGCTGGCGGTGGTCGGGTCGATCCTGACCGGCCGTCCCGTGAAGTGGGTCGAGGACCGCTCCGAGAACCTGATGTCGACCTCGTTCGCCCGGGACTACCACATGCACGGGGAGATCGCGGCGACCAGGTCGGGCAAGATCCTGGGCCTGCGGGTTCAGGTGATCGCCGACCACGGCGCCTTCAACGGCACCGCCCAGCCCACCAAGTTCCCGGCCGGGTTCTTCCACATCTTCCCCGGCAGCTACGACCTGGAGGCGGCCCACTGCCAGGTGACCGGCGTCTACACCAACAAGGCGCCCGGGGGGGTCGCCTACGCTTGCTCGTTCCGGGTGACCGAGGCGGTGTACCTGGTGGAGCGGATGGTGGATGTGCTGGCGGACGAGCTGGGCCTGGATCCCGCCGAGGTGCGCCGCCAGAACCTGCTTCGCCCGGAGCAGTTCCCCTACCTCAACAAGACCGGCTGGGAGTACGACTCGGGCGACTACCGGAGGACCCTGGACCTCGCTCTCGAGATGGCTGGCTACCAGGAGCTGCGACGGCGCCAGGCCGAGATGCGCCGGCGCTGGCGGGAGGCGGGGGGAACTCCCGAGCATCCGGAGACTGGGGGCGAGCACCTGATGGGGATCGGACTGAGCTTCTTCACCGAGGGAGTCGGCGCCGGGCCCAAGAAGCACATGGACATCCTGGGGCTGGGGATGGCCGACGGCTGCGAGCTGCGCATCCACCCCACCGGGAAGGGACAGCTTCGGCTCTCGGTGCAGACCCAGGGCCAGGGCCACGAGACCACCTTCGCACAGATCGTCGCCCACGAGCTGGGAATCCCGCCGGAGGACATCGAGGTGATCCACGGCGACACCGACAACACCCCCTTCGGGCTGGGGACCTACGGTTCCCGCTCCACCCCGGTGTCGGGGGCCGCCGCCGCGGTGGTGTCGCGCCGGGTGCGGGACAAGGCCAGGATTGTGGCGGCGGCCGCCTTGGAGTGCTCGCCCGACGACCTGGAGTGGGAGCTCGGTCGCTGGCAGGTGAAGGGGGATCCCGAGAAGGGCAGGACCATCCAGGAGATAGCGATGCTCGCTCACGGCACCTTGGAGCTCCCCGCGGGCGTCGAGGGGCATCTCGACGCCTCGGTGGTCTACGACCCGCCCAACCTCACCTACCCCTACGGTGCCTACATCTGCGTCGTCGACCTGGACCCCGGCACCGGAAAGATCAAGGTCGAGCGCTTCATCGCGGTCGACGACTGCGGGCCCAGGGTCAACCCCATGATCGTGGAGGGGCAGGTCCATGGCGGCCTGGCCGACGGGGTGGGGATGGCGCTCATGGAGGTGATCGCCTTCGACGAGAGCGGGGTGTGCCTGAGCTCATCCTTCATGGACTACCTTTTGCCCACGGCGATGGAGTGCCCCAGCTGGGAGCTGGGAGAGACGGTGACCCCATCGCCCCACCATCCCCTGGGTCTCAAGGGGGTGGGTGAGTCGGCCACCGTGGGCTCGCCGCCGGCGGTGGTCAACGCTGTTATCGACGCTCTCGAGCCATTCGGGGTGAGGCATGCCGACATGCCCCTCACTCCGGCTCAGGTCTGGTTGGCGATGCGGGGGAGGCCGTTGCGGACCGACATCGTGGCCTCGTGAGCGCCGGGGACCTGCTCGGGCGTGCCGCCGAACTGCGGCGCGCCCGGGTCCCCTTCGTGCGAGCCAAGGTGGTCCTGGCGGAGCGGCCGACCTCGGCCAAGCCGGGGGACGAGGCGCTGGTGCTCGAGGACGGTTCCATCGAGGGATTCGTGGGCGGGAACTGCGTGGAGTCGACCCTGCGCGCGCAGGGTCTCTTGGCGCTGGAGCAGAGCCGTCCGGTGTTGCTGCGGGTGAGCCCCCAAGAGGAGCCCGCGCAGCCGGGCCGGGTCCAGGTGGTCAACCCCTGTCTTTCCGGAGGAACCCTGGAGATCTTCCTGGAGCCGGTGGTGCCCGCTCCCCTGATCGCGGTCCACGGCCACAGCCCCACCGCCCGCTGCCTGCGGGAGGTGGGGCGCAGCCTGGGTTACGAGATGGTGGACTGGGAGGAGGAACAGACGGCCGTCGACGCGCTGGTGGTGGCCACCCATGGCAGAGATGAGGAGACGGCCCTGCGGCGGGCCCTGACCCAGGGTGTCCCCTACGTCGCCCTGGTGGCCAGCCGGCGACGGGGAGCGGCGGTGGTGGCCGCGCTCCCTGTGGACGAGGATCTCCGCCGGCTGGTGCACACGCCGGCCGGGCTCGACATCGGGGCCCGCGGGCCCGCGGAGGTAGCCCTCTCGATCCTGGCCGAGATCATCTCCTGCCGGGCTCGGAGCCAGCCCTCGGAGGCTGGGACCGCCATCCCCCTGGCGGTTGACCCCATCTGCGGGATGGCGGTGGCGGCGGTGGAGACCTCGCTGCACCTGGACCACATGGGGGTTCGCCACTACTTCTGCGGTCCTGGCTGCCGCGACGCCTTCGCCGGCGCCCAGGTGGCGCCGGCCCACGGCTGACATGCCAGGGGATCTGGAGCGGCTGATCCCGGATGTGGAGAGCCTGACCGCGCGCCTGGAGGCGGTCGACTACCTGGCCGATCCCGGCCTCGCCACCGCTCTGTTCCTGGCCGTCCGTTTGCCCCAGCCCCTGCTGCTGGAGGGGGAGCCCGGGGTCGGCAAGACCGAGGCCGCCAAGGCGCTGGCCCGGGTGCTGGAGGCCCCGCTGCTGCGGTTGCAGTGCCACGAGGGGGTGGACGCCGCCGAGGCCCTGTACGAGTGGAACTACCCTCGGCAGCTGCTGGCGATCCGGGTTGCCGAGACTCAGCGCCGGGAGCTGGTGGAAGCCGACCTGTTCCAGCGCGACTACCTCATCCCGCGGCCCCTGCTCCGAGCCCTCGAGCATCCCGGGCCGCGGCCGGCGGTGCTGCTCATCGACGAGGTTGATCGGGCCGACGATGAGTTCGAGGCCTTCCTGCTGGAGCTGCTGGGAGAGGGATCGGTGACGATCCCGGAGCTGGGCACGGTGCGGGCCGCGGTCCCGCCGGTGGTGCTGCTGACCTCCAATCGCACCCGCGACCTCCACGACGCTCTGAAGCGGCGCTGTCTCTATCACTGGATCGAGTACCCGGGTCTCGCCCGGACGGTGGAGATAATCCGGCGCCGGGTGCCCCAGGCCTCCCTGACCCTGGCGGAGCAGGTGGCGGCGGCGGTGTCCCGGCTGCGCTCGGTGCGGGTGCAGAAGCAGCCCGGAGTGGCCGAGGCGATCGACTGGTTGTCGGCCCTGGAGCTGCTGGGTTTCCGGACTCTGGACCAGGCGGCGGTCACCGCCACCATCGGATCGGTGCTGAAGTACGCCGAGGATGTGGAGGAAGTCGCCGGGCGGGGGCTGGAGTGGGTGGCGCAGGGCTGACCGCCGAGCGGCCCCGGGACCTGCGGGAGCTGCTCTCCAGGGTCGATCTGGCGGAGCTGGTCTCCGCCTTCGGCAGCCGTCTGCGCGAGGCCGGGCTGCCGGTGACCCCTGAGCGGGAGGGGAGGTTCGCCAGGGCGATCTCGGTAGCCGCGCCGCTGGTCACCGACGAGTTGGCTCGGCTGGGCAGGGCGACTTTGACCTGCGAGCACGAGCAGCTCCTGCTTTTCGATCGGGTCTTCCAGCAGGTGTTCGGCGGCCTCCTCGACCCCGGGGAGGTGAGGGGCGACCAGAGCTCCCCCAAGCTGCCGGTCCCGGCGAAGCGGCGGGCGGCCACCAGAGACCGGCCGACCGGCCCCGGCCCCAGGTCCGACCTGGGGCCCGCGGCCGACGAGGACCAAGCAGAGGACGTGGCGGTGGGGCTCTTGGGAGCGGGGGAGAGGCTGGCCACCAAGGACTTCAGCGCCTGCACGGAGGCGGAGTTGGAGGAGATCGTGGAGCTGATCCGCCGGCTCCCCCTCAGCCTGCCGAGGCGCCGGAGCCGGAGACGGCGGATCAGCCGCTCCGGCGATGAGCTGGACGTCCGGGCGACCATCAGGCGCTCCCACCGCACCGGTGCGGACCCGGTCGAGCTGGTCCTGCGCCGCCACGTGTCGCGGCCCCGACGCCTGGTGCTGCTGGCGGACGTGTCGGGCTCCATGGAGCCCTACACGAGGGTCTACCTGAACCTCTTCCACGGGGCGGTGCGAGCGGCCAGGGCGGAGGCCTTTGTGTTTGCCACCAGGCTCACGCGGTTGACCGAGGAGCTGGCCTGCAATGACCCCGACCAGGCGCTGCAGCGGGCCGGATCCCGGGCGCCAGACTGGGCGGGCGGGACCCTGATCGGGTCGGCGCTGGAGGACTTCATTGAACGCCACGGCCGGCGGGGGATGGCCCGAGGCGCGGTCGTGGTCATCGTCTCGGACGGCTGGGAGGGGGGGGATCCAGACCAGCTCGGGCGTCAGATGCTGCGGCTCAGCCGGCTCGCCAACCGGGTGGTCTGGGTCAACCCCCGCAGTGCTCGCACCAGCTTCCAGCCGACGACGGCGGGGATGGCGGCCGCTCTGCCGCATGTCCACACCATGGTCAGCGGCCACTCCCTGGAGGCGTTGCGGACCCTGCTGCTGGCGGTTCGTGGCGAGTCCCGGTCCGGCCGTTGAGCACATTGCGGCCGCAATCCCCTTCTGTGAGGGAGGGGACTGGGCCGCCGGGATGGCGTCTGCCCCGCAGCTCCGAGTCGGCCATCAGCTGAGCGTCGCGGCTGCATGATAGGAGTCTCACGATGAGCTAATCTGGGGTTCACCGGAACCCGTCAGCGTTTGGTGGCGGAGGCCCAATTACCTGATGTCCCGGCTGGCACTGCACAAACGCATCAAGAGGTTCACCCGGCCCGGGCTGGCGCTGGCGCTGGCCGCAGCCGTGGCTGTCGGCCTCGCGGTCGGGCCCAGCCTTACCTACCAGCACATCCGCCTGCCCCAGACGGTCCAGCTCGGCACGTCTCAGTTGGGGGGATCGGGCTCCGGGATGGCGGCCGGGGGAGCGGGCAGCGGATCCCCCTCCCCAACCCCTGCCGACGTGGCTCACCCCCAGCCCACCGAGCCCGTCGAGACCGTGAATCCCCCGGGGACCGTGGTGAGCCTGCCGTCCCAGGACTCCGGCGGCGGGGACCAGCAGAAGAGTTCGCTGTGCTCCTCCACCTCCGAGTCCAACCAGTCCTGCAAGAAATCCGGTGGGGGATGACCGCCGAGTCGGCGCCATCCTCCTCAGCGCTGCCGACGGATCCGGCCCCCGCTCGGGCCATGGCGGGAACCCCCGCCGCGGCCGCCAGGGGGTTTCGACTGGGGACCGTCGGCCGGCTCCTGATCCTCCATGGGGTGGTGGTCGCTCTGGTGCTGGGGGTGGTCTCGGTTCAGGTGATCCGCGACTTCACAGTCCACTACCAGAACAGCATCGTGGCCGACCTGGGCGGGGAGTTGAGCGGCTACGCCGCGGCCTATGGGGCGCGGCCCGCCGGCCAGAGCCTGGAGGCGTTCAGCCACAGCTACCTGGTCACCCACCCGGTGCCGGTCGGCAGGGAGATGCTGATCTCGCTGCCGCACCAGCCGGTCCTGGGCAGCGCCCACGCCACCGCCCTGGCGAGCGTCCCCCAGGTGCGCCGCTGGCTCCGCTCGCCCCCGGCCAGGACCGTGAGCCTAGAGGTCCGAGTCGGGCCGGTCAGCTACCTGACGGTTGCCAGCCCGATCCGAGAGGGCCACTCCGTACTGGGAGTGGTGGTGGTGGCGGCCAGCCTGGCCCAGCTCCAAGTAGAGAGCGCCCAGGTGGCCCTGCTGGCCGCGTCGGAGGCGGCGGTGGCGCTCCTGGTCGCAGTGATCAGCGCCTACCTGATCCTGCGCCGGGTGCTGCGCACCGTCGGCGCGGTGACCGAGACCGCGGTGGAGGCGAGCCAGGGCGACCTGACCAAGCGGATCGGCTACCGGGGAGTGGACGACGAGGTGGGCAGGATGGCCGCGGCCTTCGACGGCATGCTCACCAAGATCTCGGCGACCGTGGCCTCCCAGCGCCAGCTCCTGGCCGACGTCTCCCACCAGCTTCGCACCCCCCTGACCGTGGCCCGTGGCCACCTGGAGGTGCTGCGGCGAACCGGCAGCGACGATCCTGGCGAGGTGCAGGAGACCACCGCTCTGGTGGTCGAGGAACTGAACCAGATGAGTTCTCTGGTGGACCAGCTGCTGCTGCTGGGCCACTCCCTGGAGTCCGACTTCATCCAGGTCGAGCAGGTGGATCTGAGGTCGTTCATGGCCGACCTCAAGGCCGCCTCCACGGTGCTGGCGGACCGGAACTGGGTGCTCACCGAGGTGCCCGACGCGGTGCTGCTGGTGGACCAGGCCAAGCTCCGCGGGGCGCTGCTCAACCTGATCGACAACGCGGTCAAGGCGACCCAGGAGGGTGACATGATCAAGCTGTCCGCCGCCTGCAGAGGAGACGTCATCCTGGGGGTCTCCGACACCGGCTGTGGCATCGCGCCCGCGCTCCAAGCGGCTGTGTTCGATCGGTTTCGCAGGGCCGAGTCCCCTGACCAGCGCGGGTCCGGGCTGGGGCTTGCCCTGGTCAAGGCGGTCGCCCAAGGGCACGGTGGGTCGGTTCAGCTGGAGAGTGCGGTTGGCCAGGGCACCACGGTGACAATCACCCTGCCCCCGAGCTGCCTGCAGCCGCCGGAGCCAGCGGACGCGAGCGAGGGCCGGCCATGATCCTGCTGGTCGAGGACGACGCCAGGATCGCATCCTTCATCGCCAAGGGGCTCAAGGCCGAGGGCTACGCGGTGGCGGTGGCGCCTGACACCGCCACCGCCCTGGGGGTGATGGAGGCTCGTGGACCCGACCTGGATCTGGTCCTGCTCGACCTCGGGCTGCCCGACGGTGACGGCATGGACGTGCTGCGGGCGTGGCGCGCCCAGCGCCTGCGGCATCCGGTCATCATCCTCACCGCCCGCGACGACCTGGCCAACAAGGTCGCCGGGCTGGATGCTGGCGCCACCGACTACGTGACCAAGCCCTTCTCCTTCGACGAGCTCCTGGCGCGCATCCGCGCGGCGCTGCGCTCGGTCGACCAGGCGGTGTCGACGGAGCTGGTGGTCGGCGACCTCCGTCTCGACCTGCTGTCCAAGGTGGCTTGGCGGGGCGGCCGGCGCATCGAACTGGCGCATCGCGAGTGGGCTTTGCTCGAGCTGTTCATGCGCAGCCCCAACCAGATCCTGTCACGCACCCAGATCCTCAATCGGGTCTGGGAGTACGACTTCGACCCGGGGAGCAATGTGGTCGACGTCTACGTCAGCTATCTGCGCCGCAAGCTGAACCATCCGGGATTGATTCCTCTCCTCGAGACCGTGCGGGGGGCGGGCTACCGACTGGTCGCGGGTGACGCCCGGCGCGGGTGAGGGATCTCTAATCCCCGTCCCACCGGGCCTTCATCACCAGCCTCCAGAGTGGGAGATCGGGATTCACCCGCACACAAGGAGTTGGAATATGAGATTGGTAGTAACAGCAGGCGCCGTGGGCACCCTCGCGGCGGTGGGCGCAGCCGGGGCGATCGCCCTGACCCAAGCGGGGCCACACGCCACGGTCCCCACCAGCGTCAACCTGGTTTCGGCGTCCGGACCGGCGGCGACTGCGGCGGATAACGCGGCGGTCAGCTACGTCGATCAGAAGTACCCTGCGACCGGCACCGCCACCGCCGTGGTCCTCAAGACGGAGTCCGACACCGAGCACGGAATCCCCGTCTATGACGTGAAGGTGACGGCGCCCAACGGGAACACCTACTCGGTGACCGTCCAGGCCAGCAATGACACGGTGTTGTCGGCGCAGCTGAGCGAGACCAAGACAAGCCAGACACCGGCGGCCACGGGCACTCCGGAGGCGACCAAGACGCCCGAGCCGAAGAGCACCCCGGAGGCGACCAAGACCCCGGAGGCCAAGAGCACCCCGGAGGCGACCAAGACGCCGGAGGCGACCCAGACTCCAGAGGCCTCCGCTTCGGCACAGAGTTCACCCGACAACAGCAATCAGGGATCCAAGGATCAGCAGCAGACCAAGACCAGTAAGGACAGCTGAGGCCGCCTCGCGGCCTGGCGCATCGCGCGCCGCCCCGGGAGCCCCCGATCGCGCTGGATTGGGGCTCCCGGGGCTCTTCGCCTGGGATCGATGACCTCGCCAACGTGAGTCCGTGTTCGGGCCCTTCTCGATCTGGCCGAACGCGCAGCTGGCCCCGTTAGCAGAGCCGAACCTCAGTCGGGTGCGGACTCAGCGAGGCGGTCCTCGGTGTCGGGAGTGGCCGTGCGGCCAGGCCATTTCGGTACGACTCTCACTCCAGCACCACCACTAGGTCGCTCTGCGGCAGGTGGCGATACGAGGTGGAGCCGGGCCGCAGGAACCCCAGCCAATCAGGGGGGATGACCACTCCCAGGTGGACCAGCTGCAGCCTGGGCGCCGAGCGCTCCGGAGCGGTGAGGTCCGGGTAGCCGATGGCCCTCCCGTCGGACACCACCGCGCAGCGCGCGCCCAGCTCCCCGGCCAGGCTGTCACAGAGGTCCCAAACCGAGTCTTCGTCCACGACCATGGCGAGCTCCACCCACGGTGGCAGGCGAAGGGTCACCTCCCCAGTCATTTCACCAACTGCCTGGCAGACCTCCAACACCAGGGGGAGGTCATGCCAGTAGAGGGGCTCCCCCAGGACCAGGGGAGCGGCGCGCCCCGCGCCGACCGCATAGCGGTCGCGCTCGGGGTCAGGGCGGACCCGGCCGGTCGAGCGCATGACTTCCAACGCCCTGCCCGCCAGCCATGGGCCATCCTCCAGTGGACAGCAGAGGGAGATGGTGGTCTCGTCGGCCGTCGGCCAGCAGCTCAGCCAGGCGAGCCCGGCATCCGTCAGGGGGTCGGTCTGCACTCCTGCTCGCATGCGGCTCAGGGTAGGCATCCGGCTCGGCGGGAGCACCGCCTATTCTCATCTGTCATGGATGGCCCTGGCCCCGACTGGGTGGATGAACCGATTGTGCTGTGCGACTACGATCCTCGGTGGCCGCGCCTCTTCGAGATCGAGAGCCCGCTGCTGGTAGAGGCGCTCGCGGACCTGGTGGTCGGCGGCGTGCATCACATTGGCAGTACCGCGGTGCCCGGCATGACCTCCAAGCCGGTGGTCGACATCATGGTCGGGGTGAGCTCCCTGGCGGCGTGCGAGGGCCGCTTCGGCCACCTCGCCCGCCTCGGCTACTGTCACAGCCCTTACCGGCCCTGGAAGCACTGGTTCTGCAAGCCGTCGCCCCAGCTGCGCACCCACCACCTCCATCTCCTGGAGCCGGGGCATCCCGAGTTCCAGCGCACCTTGAGATTCCGGGATCGCCTGCGGTCGGACCAGGACTTGCAGAGCGCCTACAGCGAGCTGAAGCGGCAGCTGGCCAGCCAGCACCGGACCGACCGCGAGGCGTACACCGACGGCAAGACCGAGTTCGTCAATCGTCACAGCGAGCCGGACGGGTGAGCTCTCGCGAAAAGCGTCCTCCGGGGCGCTAATCTTGGCGGTAGGGGCTGCGGCCTCCCGCCGGTAATCCCAGCGGAACAAAGCAGGTGAGGCACGGTTGTGAAACCAGACACGGCGCCGCTTCCCCGAGCACCCGAGTATCGGGAGACTCTGCTGGATCGGGTCGATCACGTCGAGTCCTACGTGGGCAACGCCCGTCAGGCCGCTCATTTCCGCCGCTCCGCCTTCGGTTTCGACGCGGTGGCATATTCCGGCCCCGAGACCGGGGTCCGGGACCGAGCTTCATACGTCCCGCGCCAGGGTGACCGAGCGGCGAGCGCAAGCCCCCGGCTTCAGCCGTGGGGTCGACGGCTGCGTCAGCTCAACATCCTGGTCGACCGTGACGAGCACGGCTACCTCCTGCGGATCTTCACCTGGCCCGTGGAGGACCGTCCCACCCTGTTCTTTGAGGTCATCCAGCGCAAGGGCTGCCGCGGCTTCGGCGCGGGCAACTTCCAAGCGCTCTTCCAGGCGATCGAGCAGGAGCAGGAGGCCCGCGGCAACCTCTGAGCCAAGCCGGGCTCAAGAGGGCCGAGGAGAAGTATTGTGACTTCCACCGCCACCCCGTCGGTGGCCGTACGCGGCCCGCTCTCGGTGGCGGCTGCCCGCCGGGAGATGCTGGAGGCGGTGCCGCGGACGCCGGCGGAGAACGTTCCCGTCGCTGGCGGAGCGGCTGGGCGGATTCTGAGCTCAGCGGTCGAGGCTCGGGTGCTTCTGCCTCCCTTTGCCAACAGTGCCATGGACGGCTACGCAGTCAGGGCGGCCGACATCGCTCGGGTTCCATGCCGGCTGCCGGTGCGGGGTGAGATGCGGGCCGGCATGGCGCCGGGGTCGGTGCGCGTGGAGGCCGGGGCCTGCGCCAAGGTGATGACCGGTGCTCCGCTCCCAGATGGTGCTGACTCGGTGGTGCCCTACGAGTGGACGGACCGCGGGCTGGAGGAGGTGCTCATTCACGAGCGCCCGCGTCGAGGCAACGCCGTCCGGCGGGCCGGAGAAGACCTGTCGCCCGGCCAGGCGGTGCTGGCGGCCGGGCACCGCATCCGGCCGACCGACCTAGCGCCTCTGGCCGCCTCCGGAGCGGGAGAGCTTGCGGTCGGGCGCAGACCGCGGGTCGCCCTGATAACGACCGGAGATGAGATCCGGCCGCCCGGAACCGACCTCCAGCCCGGGCAGATCTACGACACCGCCGGCCCGGCCCTGGAGGCGTTGCTGGGGTCGGCCGGGGGTGAGCTGGTGCTGCGGGAGTCAGCAACCGACGACCCGGCCGAGGTTCAGGAGGTCCTGCTGCGAGCCGCCGCTGAGGCTGACCTCCTGATCGGGGTCGGGGGCATGAGCGTCGGGGATCACGATCACGTGCGGGCCACCGTGGAGCGCCTGGGACGGCTGCAGTTCTGGAGGGTGGCGATGCGCCCCGGGAGCCCGATCGCCTTCGGCAGCCTGGACTCCGCTGTGTTCCTGGGTTTGCCGGGGAACCCTGTCTCAGCCTGCGTGACCTTCATCCTGTTTGGAGCGCCAGTGCTGCTGGCGATGCAGGGAGCCGTTCAACCGGAGCCGCAGACCCATCCCGCCGAACTCTTGGACGACATGGAGAAGCCGGAGGGGCTCGAGACATTCCATCGTGCGGTCCTGCGGCCCCGCGCGGGCAAGATGCCCGGGGTCAGGTTGGCGGGCAACCAGAGCAGCGGGGCCACCCTGTCCCTGGCCCGGGCCGACTGCTTGGTCTGCCTGCCCGCCCGTGGGGTCACCGTCCCCCGCGGCTCCGTGGTCCAGGTGATCCCGCTCAGCTCCTAATCGAGTCCGAGATCCTCGCCCGCGCTGCCCGCGTCCGCCGCCGCCTGACGGGCTGTATCCAGCACCCGGAGCCTTCCCTCTCGAGCCATGCCAGCAGCCGCCCGGCCGGCGAGATAGGCGGCGAGCGGCGCGTACTGGCGGGCCCCCGAGGTGTGCGCCGCCTCGCCTGCTAGATCCAGCACCAGCTTGGCCTCGTCGGGCCGGAGCACGGAGTCCCCGGCCCCGAGGGCCTTCAGGTAGCGGTCGAACCATGCGTTCACTTGTCTCCTCCAGGATTCCCTCGGAGCGACCTCAGCCCTGCCGCCGCCAGCTCCTCTGGGGTGTTGCAGCCTTGAAATGATGAGCCATCGGGGTCGAACGGCCGCCACCTGTGCTCCGCGACCGTCTTCGAGGCGACGGCGGCCAGCGCTTCCCGGAGCGAGGGTCCGCGGGCGTCCATGGTGGCGGCGCCGGCCAGGCGGAGGCGCTGGGCCGCGGAGCGGCGATAGACCGCGAACAGGGGCTCCAATCTGCCGTCGCGCTGGCACACCACCGCTTGAGCGTCGGGCGCCGCTCGAGACCAGGTGACCAGCTGCTGGGCCAACCGCGGCTCAACCAGCGGCAGGTCAGTGGCAGCCGCCAGCACCAGTTCGGTCGGGGCGGCGAGCAGGCCCGCCACCAGCCCGCCGAGGGGCCCGGGCAGCCCGGGGACATCCTCCACCCTCGAGCAGGGGAGGCCGAACGCGGATGGCCCCGCCACCAGACAGGCGGCCGCCAGGGGGCAGAGGCGGCGGTGGACCTGGTGGATGAGGGGCGGGTCCAGTGGCGTGGGGAACGGCAGAGCCGGCTTGTCGCGCCCCATCCGGAGACTTCGTCCGCCGGCCAGGATCAAGAGAGTCAGGTCTTGGTTCGCGCCCACTGCCCTACCACCGCTCAATCCCGGGCTGGAGCTCCAGCCGCTCGGGGTGGCTGTACACGTTGCCGGTCTCCCCGCGCAGGAACCCCACCAGGGTGACACCCAGGAGGCGGGCTGTCTGGACCGCCATCGAGGACGGCGCCGAGATCGAGGCCACGAGCGAGACCTGGGCCGCTGCCGCCTTCTGGACGATTTCAAAGCCGGCCCGGCCGCTGACCACCAGACAGCTGTCGGTGAGGGGAAGCCGCCCGTCCAGCAGCGCTCTCCCGACTAGTTTGTCCACCGCGTTGTGGCGGCCGACGTCCTCCGCGACCTCCATCTCCTGGGCCCCCCAGGCGACCATTCCAGCGGCATGGAGGCCGCCGGTGGAGCGGAAGACGGGCTGGGATGCGGCCAGCAGCCGGGGGAGATTGAAGACCCTGTCCATCGGCCACCTCCGGTGGCCGACAACCGGCGCCTGGAATCGTTGCACGGCCTCCATGGTGGCGGATCCGCAGATCCCACAGGCGCTGCTCGCGGGCAGATGGCGCTGCCAGCCCAGGTCTCCGGAGGGTAGGGGGGTGCGGAGGTGCACATCGACCAGGTTCTCCGCCTCGGGGTCGGCGCCAACCTCGAGTTCGGAGACGGGCCAGACCGCCTGACCGCTGGGGGCGAGCCTGACCAGGGCGACGTCGGAGAGCCGGTGGATGATCCCCTCGGCGTGCATCAGCCCCAGAGCCAGCTCCAGGTCCGACCCAGGCGTGCGCAGCAGGATCGCCAGCGGCATCCCGTCGACCAGGAGCTGCAGCGGCTCCTCGCGGGCCACCTCGTCGAATGCGCTTGAGCCTCGACCCGCCTCCAGCCTGGTGATCTCCAGGCGTTCCTGCGGCCTCCGCGCGAGCGGACTGGGCTCGACCATCTCGGGATCGTAACGCTGCGACGGCTACTCGTCGTGAGGGCAACTGCCCACGGGCTCGCCGTGGTGGCAGCCGCAGCGGTCCACGGTCTCCTGGAGCACAAGCTGACCGTCCGGGAACTCCAGCCTGGGCCCGGGACTCCGGTCACCGGGTGTGGCCACCTGCGCCCTCAACACGTAGCGGAGACGACCGCCGCAGGCGGTGGCCGCCAGCATGTTGGGGTTGCCAGCCCTGACCATGCGGTCGGCCTGGATCGCCGAGCCCACGTGATCGATGCGGCGGTGGCCGATCGAGGTGTAGTACGAGCCCCGACTGACGTCCATGGGCTGGCCGGGCTCTCCGTCCAAAGCTGCTCGGATCACCCCAGGAGTCTGGGCTCTCCCGGCCGCGGTGACCCTTCTTGTCAGTGAGCCCGAGGTGTCGTCTTCCCGGATGGGAACCCGCACCTGCGCCAGCAGGGGCCCGGCGTCGATGCGCTCGGCGACCCGCTGAAAGCTGATGCCGCTCTCCGGCTCCCCGTTGACGATCGCCCAGTAGATGGGCTCGGGGCCGCGATAGCTGGGCAGCAGGGAGGGATGCACGTTCACCCAACCATGAGGTGGCAGCTCGAGAGCCTTGCGTCTCAGGATCTGGTCGAAGCTGGCGACCACGAAGAGTTGCGTGCGGAGCCGACCCAGAGCCACCAGGGAGTCGTAGTCGTTGACGCGGGCCAGGCGCAGCAGGGGCACCCTCAGGTGGTCAGCGATCTGACTGAGCGCGTTCTCTCCAGCTATGGCCGGGTTGGCCCCCAGGCTGGTGGCGATTCCGGCGAGCCGGACACCGCTCCGCAGGAGGGCCAGCAGGATGGCCACGCTGTAGTCGGAGGGAAAGCCGACGAAGCCGACCGGTGCCTGGTCCGCAGCCTGGGTCACCGGCTCGCCAGGAGCGGGGATGGGGAGCCGCAGGTCCGGCACCATCCGGAACTCTGGCTTGGCCCAGAGCCACTCTTCCACCTGGCCCAGCCAGGGGCTGGCTGGCGGGAGCAGATGGGGCGAGGACGGATCAGGCACTGGCGACCATGGTATCTGGGTGTCTGAGCTCGGCTCCGACACTCCGTCACCATTTCGTTGACTCGATGCTACGCAGATGCGTAGCGCGACTGTCACACTGCGAGGCAAATGGCAGTGGACAGGAGTGCTCCAGGGGCTCACAGCTCCGTCGCCCAGGGGATCGCGGACATGGCACAGTCCTGGGTCCACCTCGCCCGGGACATGGCGCCGCAGGTTCCGGAACTGCCGGCCGTCATCGAGCAGGAGGTGTCGACGCTATCGGGCAGTGAGCTCACCGAGGAGCTCCTGCACCAGATGGCGAGGTCGATCACCAAGCGGGTCGAGGAGGCCGGCCACCAGGAGGTGGCGGCCGCCCTGTTGCGGCGAATGGGAAGGGCCATCTACGAGCTGCTGCTCCTGCTGGCAACGGAGGAGGAGCTCCGCGCCATGGGCATGCTGGTTCGGGCCGCCCAGGCCGCACCGCCTCCGGTCGCCGCGTGGACATCACCGCCTCCCCCGAGCACGCCTCTGGCCCATGAGGACGGCTCGCTCTCGCATTCGGTGAAGGGGGCTCCCGCCGGGGGGCGTCCGCGACTGCCGGTGGCGCCCACTTCCAACCGCGAGCCCGCAGTCGCACCTGAGGGCTCGCCACAGGCTGCGCCGAGTGGAATGAGCGAGCGGCGGCAGCCGAAGCCGTCATCGGAGCCAGCCCCGCCTCTGCATCCGGGACCAGAGGCGAACCCTCTGAAGCAGTCCAGCGTCCAGGAGTCCCCTGCCCGTTCCACCACTTCAATTCGGCCGGCTCGAAGAGACGAGCCTGCTGCCCAGGCCGGGTCTGGGCCATTCTCAAGCGGCCAGATGGCCCAGCCCTGGTCGGCCACAGAGCCCGAGTCCGCTCCAGCAGCTCCGGCGCGCCAGGTGAGTAGGCCGGCCGGGCCTGGACCTGCACCCACAGCTGCTCCGGGGACCCAACCCGCGTCCACACCTGATCTCCGGGCCGAGTTCCGGGGCTCGCAACCCAGGCCGGCAGCGGCAGCGGCGAAGTCAGCGCCCGCAGCCGAGAAGCCGTCGGTCGGCGGGCCCGGCACCGGGCCCGAGGCTGCTCCGCAAGCCAGGTCGGCTGCCCCCGGGGCGAGCAAGGTGGCCGGGTCCGGTCCTGCACCTGAGGTTGCTGCAACCACCCAGAGGGCGCCGGAGGCCGGTCCCCGGCTCGCGCCCCTTCCACGGGAGTCACGGCCATCCCCAGAGGGCGAGCCCGAGCTCGCGGTGGAGCAGCAGCCGACCCCTAGCGGGCTGGGCAGTGCCTCGGAGACGGGTGCGTCCCAGGCGAGCCGGGCGGGCGTGTCCGGCGCTGCACCAGCAATTGCTCCGATGAGCCAGCCCGCGCCAGCACCAGGTCTCACGCCCCAGTCGCCTTCCCCGGAACGTCGGCCGGCGGTGGCAGCGTCGCAGTCGGCGCCCCCACCCGTGGGGCTGTCGACCCCTACCGGGTCGGCGGTCACGCAGCTGTCGGCCCCGCCGGCGAACCCTCCAGCGGATGGGCCTCTGGGTTCGGTGGCGGCTGGCGACGCTGGAGCCAACCCTGCCGGCACCGCATCTCCGGCGCTGCCCGAGTGGACAGGACCAGCGCCGATCAGCGCTCCCGCAGCACAGTCTGGCCAGCCGGCCAACTCCACAACCACTCGGCCACACGCGGAGGAGGATGAGGCAGCCCTCTGGGGTTTCGACCCCGCCGCCCGGGACGCTCCCGACGACGACGGGGCGGATGCCGCACCGGACCCGGCCCCGCCAGACTCCCAGTCAGAGCTGGCCCTGGAGGTGGAAGCCACCCGCCTTGGAGCCGCTCCGGTGCCGCTGGCGGTGGGGGTCCCGACAGCCGGTCCTGGATCCCGGGCGAACAACGGTTGGTCGGTGAGGCTGTCGCCCAAGGCGGCTGGCGAGCGTGAGCGCCGACTGAGGCAGCGCCTGTCCGAGCTGCCTGCTCTGATCGACGAGATAGTCGCGCAGGTGCACGAGCAGCGGCGCGCGGTCTCGGACCGCGGAATGTCCCGGCAGGCGATCCGATCCGCCGCCGAGCAGACTTCTCCCGCGGACCTGCAATCGGCGACCGGGCTGATGAGCGATCTGCTGGGCACCAAGCGACTCTCGGAAGCGGCGGCTCTGGCGCTGCGAGCCACGGAGGCCTTTCCCGGCGAGACGTCGGCAGAGCTTGCATGCCGGGCCGGTGAGGCTAGTCGCCAAGCCAAGGAGGGGGAGCTGGCCGTGCTCTGCTTCACCACTGCGGTGCTGGCGGCGCCCCCCTGCGAGGCAGCCTGCTGGCAGCTCGCGGGCATGGCCCTGGAGCAGCGTGACTCTCGGCTGGCGCCGATCTGGATGGAATTCCTGGCCCGACTGTTGCGTGTCCGCGGAGCCGACGAGGACTCCGTGGTGGTCTACCGGCAGCTCCTGAACCTGACCCCGCGCCGCCAGGACGTGCGAGACATCCTTCGGGTCGCCTCCCTCACCGGCACCCTGCCGGACTGAGACCTGGGCTCAGGGTCGTCTGAGCATCCGCAGACGCCGGCGGGGCCTGACCCTGCCCGCCTTCTGTTTGGGTACCACGCTGACGCTTCCGTCGCTCTCCAGCTCCACCAGCTCGGTGTCGTCGATGCCGCTGACTCCGTGTTCGCGCAGAGCCATGTCCGCCTCGCTCTGGTCGATGCCTTCTTTGGCCAGCGCGCCCGGGATCCAGGCCCCGGCCGCGGCCAGGACTCGGGGCGGCGACTCCAGCAGCCGGCGAAAGCGCGGGCTGCGAATCCGGCACCAGTTCACAGTCCAGTTGAGGATGAACAGGGTCCCGATGATGATGAAGCCGCCCAGGAGGGAGCTGTCCGGACCCGTCATCGCGGGCTGGACCGCGTTCGCCACCAGCAGCACCAGGACCAGGTCGAAGATGGTCATCTGGCCCAATTCGCGCTTGCCGAAGACGCGGAGGGCGATCATGAGTACGACATAGATGGCCGTCGATCGCAGGATCAGGTCCCAGGGGGGGATCGCCAGGTGGGTCAGGTCCACGGCATTGCTCCTTGCTCGAGGGTGGGCAGAACCGCCAGCTCGTGTGTAGGCGTCAGCTAATCGTGAGGCATGACCAGTCGGCCGTGGCCCTGGCGGAGGCGCCGGACGCTCGCGCCCTGGTCATCGCCAACCGGGCTCACGCGGACGGGCTGGGGCCCGCGAACACCACCACAAGGGGGCCCCGGCGGTGCTAGGCCCCGCGCCAACCGTCTCCGGCCCCGACCACATGGTTGAGTGCTGGTAAGCAATAATATGGCGTGCCCGAGCAGACCTCGACCGCAGCCCCGGACCGGGCTGATCCGCGCCGGTCGGAGCCTCTCCGACTCGGGGATGCGGCTCGGCTGCGGGCCGCCATCCTGCGCCTGGGGCGAGAGTTGCGGACCACCGACCTGGCTGGAGGTCTCACGCCATCGGAGTTCTCGGCTCTGGCCGTGGTGGTGAGGCTCGGCCCGCTGCGCACCTCCGCTCTGGCGCATGCAGAGCACCTCAATCCGACGATGCTGTCACGCATGCTCGCGCGACTGTCCCAGGCCGGGATGGTGCGGCGGGAAGGCGATGAGCGGGATGGGCGCGTCTCGCTGGTGGCCGCAACGGAGAACGGTCGCCGGCTGCACCAGCGCCTGAGGGCGAAGCGCGCCAGGAAGCTCGCCGTGGCCGTGGACCAGTTGCCAGAGCGGGAGCGCATCCAGGTGCTGGGAGCGCTCGACGGTCTGGAGTCGCTGGTCGAATTGCTGCGCCAGAAGGTGACGTGAGGTCATTCCCGGCGGCCGGGTCGGCCGGTAAGGCCAAGAGATTTGGCTGACCGCTACCTCAGGCGATTGCGGGCTGGGCTCGCCTGGCTCTGGCCGGAATGGATAGACGCGAATATTCGTATCGTTCTCCTGGCCAGGGTGACCATGAGCGCTGCCAGGGGGATCGCCGGCGTCGTGACGGCGCTCTACTTGGCGGCGGAGGGATTCTCCGCGCTGGAGCTGGGACTCCTCTTCCTCTGCGTGACCGCCAGCTCGGCGGTGATGGCCTCGCTCATCGGCCTTCTGTCCGACCGGGTGGGGCGCAAGCCGTTCCTGATCGCGATCCCGATGCTGGCCGCGTTGGCAGCGGCGATATATGCCTTCGATCGCGCGCCCTGGGTCCTCTTCGTGTTCGCAGCTCTTGGTACCTTCGGCCGGGGGGCCGGCGCCGGGGGTGGAAGTGTGGGCCCATATCAGCCGGCGGAGTCGGCCCTGCTGGCCGAGAGCGCGCCGAGCTCGGTGCGCTCGGCGGTCTTCGGCCGAGCGGCATTCGCCTCCTCTCTTGGAGCTCTGTTCGGTGGGCTGCTCGCCTCGCTCGCCCACGCCGACGCCCATCTCACCGCCGCGGCCGCCACCTCGGTCTACCGCCCCGCATTCCTGGCGGCCAGCGTTCTCGCCGCCGCCGCCGGTCTGATGGCATTTGGGCTCAGCGAGCGCCGCGAGCCCGGGGCGAAGGGGGAGCGGAGGAACCGCGTCCACTGGCCGAAGCGGTCGTGGCCCATGCTCTGGCGATTCTGGGTGACCAATGGGGTCAACGGCTTCGCGATCGGGATGATCGGGCCGTTCATGAGCTACTGGCTGTATCTGCGCTACGCGGCCACGCCAGCTGAGATCGGCCTCCTCTTCGCCGCGGTCAATCTGGGGTCTCTGGTCTCGACCCTGGCGGCCGCAGGTATCGGCCGCCGCTTCGGCACCCTGACTGCCATCGTGGCGGTGCGCGCCATCACCGGCGTGCTGTTGGTGCCCATGGTTCTGGCCCCCACCTTCTGGCTGGCGGGTGGGATCTACTTCGTGCGCATGCTGGCGCAACGGGTGGGGCTGCCTTTACGTCAGTCGTTCACCCAGGATGTGGCGGATCCCGGGGAGCGGGCAAGTCTGGCGGCCCTCTCCACCCTGTCGGCCCAGGGGACCATGGCCGCTAGCCAGGTCCTGGCGGGCTACCTCTTCGCAGAGGTGAGTTTGGCCGCTCCATTCGAGGTGGGCGCGGTTTTCCAATGCATAAACGCCGGGCTTTATGCCGTCCTCTTCGGACGGCCCCGGTCGAGGCGGCGGACCGCTCCCCTCGGGGAGTCTGGGCCGGCGAACGATCGATCCGGTTCGGTGGCGGCTGGGCCTCCGGCGGGAGACGACCAGGATGTCTCGGACCTCGGGCTGTGGGAGCCGCCGCTGGCGGAGGAGACGCGCCCCCGGGCGGGTTGAGCCGGGAATCAACGCCGGCGTCCAGGGTGCCCGATGCGCCGGTTGCTCCCGCGGCGCTTGGGGCCAGACCGGCGGTGGTGCCGGCGCGGAGCCCACCCAGCAGCCACTCGCTCTCCGCGGCCATGCGGGACGCTGCCCATTCCATTGGGCGAGATCGGGCTTGCATCGCAAACAGCAGTTTGGTACATTTGTTTGGAATGGAGATGAATCGCCGGAGCGCGTTTCCCGAGCCGCCGCCCGCTGGCTGGTCCAGCGTGGTGGACCGGCCGTCGGTCCAGGATCTGGTTGTCCTCGATCGCGAACTGCCGGCGCGCGAGGCTGAATACGGGCCCATCCCTGCCGGCCTGCACGAGCGAGTGGTGGCCGGCCTCGAGCGCCGCGGCCTCGGGGGGCTCTACGCTCACCAGGCTCAGGCGGTGGCCGCGGCGCTAGAGGGACGGGACGTGGCGGTGGTGACGCCCACTGCCTCCGGGAAGTCACTCTGCTACCTGCTCCCGATCATGGACGCGGTGCTTCGCGACCCCAACGCCACAGCTCTGCTGTTATTCCCCACCAAAGCCCTGGCCCAGGACCAGCTGCATGAGCTGCGGCAGCTCAGTGAGGCGGTCGACGTCGACCTCAAGACCTTCACCTACGACGGTGACACGCCCCCAGGCGCGCGCTCCGCCCTGCGCCAGAGCGGGCAGGTGGTCCTGACCAACCCCGACATGCTTCATGCAGGGATATTGCCGCACCACACCGCGTGGGTACGCCTCTTCGCCGGCCTTCGGTATGTCGTTCTGGACGAGCTGCACACCTACCGCGGAGTCTTCGGCAGCCACGTGGCCAATGTCCTGCGCCGCCTCGACCGGATCTGCGCGTTCTACGGGACATCCCCGACCTACGTCTGTTCTTCGGCCACGATTGCCAACCCCGGAGAACTGGCGGAGAGGCTCCTGGGCCGTCCCGTCCTGGTGGTCGATCGCAACGGCGCGCCGGCTCCCAGTCGCAGGTTGGTGGTCGTCAATCCCCCGGTGGTGGAGCCCCACCTGGGCATCCGCCGCAGCGCCAGCCTGGAGGCGAGGCGCATAGTGCCCGACCTGGTCCGCGCCGGGGCGCAGACGATCGCCTTTGGTCAGACACGGCTTCAGGTCGAGCTGTTGCTGAACTACCTCGAGCGGGAATTGGCGGGTGACGGCAGGGGCCTGGGCCGCGATCGGTCCGAGGCGGTGCGCGCCTATCGCGGGGGTTACCTTCCGCTGGAACGGCGCGCCATCGAGGCCGGCCTGCGATCGGGCTCGGTGCGGTGCGTGGTCGCCACCAGCGCCCTGGAGCTGGGCATAGACATTGGTCGGCTGGACGCGGCGGTCCTGGTGGGCTATCCGGGCACGATCGCCAGCCTGTGGCAGCGGATGGGCAGAGCCGGCCGCCGCGGTGGGGCCGCTCTACAGATGCTGATCACGGGAGGGGGGCCTCTGGACCAGTTCCTGGCCCGCCATCCGGAGTACCTCCTCGAGCGCTCGCCCGAGCGAGCCTTCGTGGATCCAGACAACCTTCTGATTCTGGCTGGCCATCTCCAGGCCGCGATCTTCGAACTGCCACTCGAAGAGGGAGAGGCGTTCGGGGGCTCTGACCTGAGCGGACTCTTGGAGGTGTTGGAGGAGGACGGGCTGGTGCACAGGGCCAACGGCAGCTGGCACTGGGCGTCGGATGCCTTCCCCGCTGACGCGATCAGCCTGCGCACGGCGGCCTCGAGCAACGTGGTGATCATGGACACTTCGGCCAGCAGCGGTTCGCCATCTCAGGGCCCGCAGGGGAGTTCATCGGGAACAGCGGGCGGCCGGGCTGGGGGCGGCGCGCGCGTGGTCGGTGAGCTCGACGAGTGGTCGGCGCCGCTGCTGGTCCATGACGATGCCATCTACATGCACCAGGGCCGCCAGTACCACGTGGAGCGGCTTGACTGGGAGGAGCACAAGGCCTACGTCCACCCCGTCTCCGTCGACTACTTCACCGATGCGGATGTGCGCGTGGGGCTGCAGGTGCTGGAGCGCTTCTGCGGACCGCTGCCCGACCCCGGGGGAGCCACGGCGCGGAGCCATGGCGAGGTGCGCGTGAGCGTGCTGGCTGCCATGTACCGCAAGATCAAACTGCTGACTCACGAGACCGTGGGATCGGGTCCGATCAGGGTCCCGGAGCGCGACCTCCAGACCACCGCCTACTGGTGTTCCTTCCCGGCCTCACCCCGCTCGACACAGGCGGCTCTGGAGGCCGGCCTGGAGGCGGTCGGACATGCCCTCGGACAGATCGCCTGCCTGGTGGCCATGTGCGACCGCCGAGACCTTGGCGTGGTCAGCCAAGTGCGGGCCGCCCTGCGGGCTCTGCCCGATGTCAGGTCGCAGGTACCGCCGCCGGAGGAGTTCGCGCCCGGTCACCGGGCCGAGACGACGAGCCCCGCCGGCGATCAGGCCAACTCGAACAACGCTCCGTGCGTCTTCATCTACGATCTCCATCCGGGAGGGGTTGGGCTCAGTGCTCGGCTGTTCGACCTGCACAGCCAGCTTCTGGAGGGAGCCGCTGCACTGCTGCGCGAGTGCGACTGCGAGCGGGGCTGTCCCGCCTGCTGCGGTCCGGT
This sequence comes from bacterium, assembly GCA_021795235.1. GTDB lineage: Bacteria > Chloroflexota > Dormibacteria > Aeolococcales > Bog-877 > AG-12. The sequence goes on along the minus strand of JAJYPP010000009.1, from coordinate 4,252 downwards.
GGCTGGGCTGGAGGTTGGCGCCAAGGCCGGGGCGATCAGCTGGCTGGAGATGGCCGGATGGTGAGTCAAGCACTGCGCATGCGACTGTCGGCGCTGCAGGGAGAGCCCGCCTTCAGGATGGGACCCAGGCTGCCCGGCCGCCGCCCGTCGAACCAGGGCGAGCCCGGAGCTGTTGACCCACGCCAGAGGGTGGGAGAACTTGGCTTCCTCTGGGATTCGCGGCGCGGCATCCTGGTGCGTCGCCTGGAGATCTCACTGGCGGATCTCGGGTTGCGGCCGCGCTACCTGAATTGGAGCGCCCTGCGACCCATCGCCGAGGCGGTGCCAGCCCAGGGCCCAGTCTCGTTGCTGTGCTTCGACCTCGAGACCACCGGTCTCCAGCGGGGCGCCGGTACGGTTCCATTCCTTTACGGCTGGGCGACCTACCGGGAGGGAGCGGACTCGGTTCAGCTGGAGCAGTGGCTGCTTCCAGAGCTAGGGGAGGAGACCGGGCTGGTGCGATCGGCGCTCGACGAGCTGTCGGGGGCAGCTCTGCTGCTCACCTACAACGGATCCAGCTACGACCTCCCCCTCCTGCGCGCTCGCATGGTCATGTCGGGCGTGGATCGTCCCTGGCCGGCTGCGGCTCATCTGGATCTGCTCCCGGTGGTGCGGCGTCTCTTCCGCCACCGGCTGGACCGCTGCACGCTGCGAGCGGTGGAGCAGGATCTACTGGAGCGGGGCCGGGACCACGACTTGCCCGGTGGCGAGGCACCAGCACGTTACTGGCAGTTTCTGCAGACCGGTGACCCCCAGCCGTTGGCCGAGGTGGTCCAGCACAACCAGCAGGACGTGCTCTCCCTGCTCTCGCTTCTGCAGCGTCTCAGTCGGCATCTGGAGCTGGAGGAAGCGCAGCCCAGTGACTGGCTGAGCCTGGGTCGGTTCGTCGAGCAGCGTGGCGACCTCGCCGCGGCCCAGACGGCATATGAGAAGGCGGAGCGGCTGGCGCCTTCGCCGCTCGATCGAGCGGCGGGACTGCGTCGCGCCAGGATGCTGCGTCGGCAGGGGAAGGTGGAGGAGGCGATGCTCGCCTGGCAGGGGCTGTGGGAGCGGTGGCGCGATCCCGAGGCCGCGGAGGCGATCTGCGTGGACCTTGAACATCGCCAGAGGCGGCTGGAGGATGCCCTGCTCATGGCCAAGGAGGCCATGCGGGAGTCGTCGGTGGGTTGGGACCAGCGGTTCGCCCGCCGGATATGGCGGCTCAGGAGTCGGCTAGGCTGCGAGCCGGACGGGGAGCAGCTCCCGCGGCGGTTTCACCTCGAGGGCAACCCCGACCGGCCCTGGGCGACCTGGTTGCCAGGGGGAGAGTCCTACGAAGCTTGGCTAGTCCTCCGGCGGGGGGTGCGGCCTCGCGAGATCATCGACACCCGGTCCGCCAGGGTGGAGGCCACGGCCGGGTAGGTCAGGGCCCGGCCCAGGCCCACCACGGCCAGGCCCCGGCCCCATCGCCTCGATGAGGCGGTGGAATTCCTCCTCGGCGGCCTGCCTTTGGAACAGGAGCTTCAGCCGGGTCAAGGGGTCGGCCATGGCCGCCGCCACCTCGCGTTCAGCCAGCTCCCGGACCAGACGAAGGTCGGAGATCGAGGTCTGGGAGGTCTCCACCATCTGGCGAATGAGTGACATGGCCAGGAGGTCGTGGCGGTTGAAGTGCCGGCGGCCTGCGGGATCCCGCGAGGGCCGCACCACTCCGGACTGCTCCCAGTAGCGCAGCACCCGCGGGCTGACACCCACCTGCAAACTCGCCTCCGCGATCCTCCGATCGCTCGGATCGCTGTCGGGACGCAGGTCGTCGATATGACGCTTATGCGGCATGATTGGTTTCCAGTGTTAATACTCCGAGTCGAGTAAACTTAACAGGATCGTGTTAAGTCTATCGCTGTTGGTGCTTCTCTTTGCCGCTACGTGCGTGGCCATGATCGTGCGCCCCTTCAGGGTGGGGCCCGGGCGGTGGTCGCTGCTGGCCGCGCTGGTTGCCCTGCTCACCGGTCTGGTGTCGATCCGGGCCGCGTGGGCCAGCCTCGGCCAGACGGCCAACGTCCTCACCTTCTTCGCCGGCTTGATCCTCCTGACCGCAGTGCTGAGGCGGGTGGGGGCCCTGGAGCTTCTGATGGACCGGATGGAGGCCTGGAGCGGGGGCAGCTCGCGGAAGCTGCTGGCAGGGACGATGGTCGTCACCGCGGTGGTGACCGCGCTCTTCTCGAACGACGCCGCGGCGCTGCTGATCGCGCCCTCCCTGATTGCCAGATTGCGGGCGCGAGGGGTGCCGTCGACGCCCTTCATTTTGGCGATGGCGATAGTCGCGAACTCGGCGTCCCTGCTGTTACCCGTGAGCAACCCGGTCAACCTCCTGCTCCTCGACCGGGATCATATGCCAGTTTCCAGCTACCTTGTTCATGTGACGCCGGCGGCGGTGATCGGGCTGCTGGTGACCTCTTCCGTGCTCGGCCTCACGAGCTGGCGGCGTCTCGGCGTGGGTGCGGCGCGACCGCTCACTCGTCGAAGTGTCGACCGGACCCTGCTACTTCAGCTGGCGGTCCTTCTGGGCTTGCTGGCCGCCGTGGACGTGGCCTTCGCACTGCGAGGGCTACCCTTGGGACCGCCCACCCTGGCGGTGGCGGCGGTGGCGGTCGCCGCCCAAATGGGTCGTTCTGGCCGAGAGGCACTGGGCACCCTGCGCGTGGCGTCCTGGTACCTGCTGCCCTTGGTGGCCGGGCTGGCCGTGCTCGCTGCGGGACTGCAGCAGTCGCACCTGCTGGGCCAGATCTCGACCGTGGCCGCAGGGGGCGCAAGCACTGCGTCAGCGCAATTGCGGGTGGGGTCGCTGACCGCCTTGCTCGCGGCCTTGGTCAACAACCTCCCGGCTGCCTTCCTGGTGGGTTCGGGCTTGGCAGCTGCTCACCACCTGGGAACGCTGGCGGTGCCGGTCATCGTGGGAGCCGATCTGGGTCCAAACCTAGCCCCGGCTGGGTCGCTGTCCACCATCATGATCTTCAGGGCGGTGGGCGACCATGGCGGTGGGCCGAGCTGGCGATCGTTCTGGCGCCTGGGGGCGGCGGCGGGCTCTTTGGGCCTGGCCTCCACGCTAGGAGTTGCCGCCCTGATTCGTTGAGCTAGGGCCGGTCCCAATCCCGCCGGAGTGGCGGGTGACGGCGCGGCTGGCTCGCGGGCCTGACGACGTGCGCCGGTGTGATCGGGACATCACCCATCCCTTCCAACGGCATCATGCCAGTTCGGCACGCCACTCGATCTCGTCCTCAACCACCTTCGCCGTGGGCTGGAGCCCGATGCGTCTGGCCACCGCTTGGGAGGCGCCGTGATCCGGGTGGATGTGAGCGATCACCGCCCGGATCCCCTGGCGTTGGAGCCACCGGACCACAGTGCCTGCGGCCTCGGTGGCGATGCCCTGCCCCTGCCAGGCCGTCCCCACGATCCAGGCCACTTCCGCTTGACCTTGGTCCGGCCAGACCGTGGCCTGTAACGAGCCGACCAGAGCCCGCTGAGCCTGGCAGCGAATCACCCAGTTCAGCCACTTGACGCTCGGATCCGGCGATCCCGCCTCCAGGCGCTCATAGCGGGACCTCACCTGCGCCGGCGTCAGGGGCGGGCCGTCTATGAAATCGTAAATGGAAGGATCCGCCAGAATGGGCGCCATCTCTTGGGAGTGCACCACACCCAGGGGGTCAAGCGTGAGGCGCCGACTCTCCAGCGGCTCAATCCGTAGGCGATCGGCCACGTCGACCAGTATGGCGCCGGGCGATTCGCGGCAGCCCCGCCGTTCCGCCGTTGGTACGGCCGGTCCGCCGTGGCTGAGTGGATGGTCCAGGAGGACAGCCATGGGCAAGCGATGCCGACCCGCCCGTAAGACTGCGCGCGCTTGTCCAATCACTGCTGGTGCGGGCCTGGAGCAACGTTTGGAACGCTTGACCTCAGAGACTACCCACGTCCAGGTTACCTCCGAGGTCAGCGACGCGCGGTACGGGCATAGATGCAGCTCAGGAGCGCTCCCTATACTGTCCCTGTGCAGCCCGAAGGCGGGCAGGGGAGAGCAGTGGAGGAAATGTTCTCCCTGGACAACTCTAGAGTCTGGTCGACAGTTGACGACTTGTATTAGTGCATCTGTGTGTAGTAGACTCGAAGCATGGAGCTCGTAAGGATTGGTGAAGCAGCCAAGATGACGGGTCTGCATCAACAGACCTTGCGTCGCCTCGCGGCC